>JANXAP010000031.1 GCA_025062275.1 Dehalococcoidia bacterium | reverse complement strand
CGGCTGGAGGGAGGCTCCGCCGGAGCGCCCGCTATCGTCCTGCTGGAGGGGATGCAGGTCCAGGGGGAGCTGGCCGAGCGGCTACGAGATGCGCTGCCGACGGCCACCCGCCCCTCCCCATGGGAGACGGACGTGGTGGCAGGGGACATGAGCGAGGTGCGGCACGTCGAGCCGCTCCTGCGCAGCATCGTGCTCAGGAAAGGGACTGGGGAGAGGCTGGTCTTGCTGCGGGACCCTCTGCCTGCCAGCGCCGTCTTCGCTGCCGGCCTGCCGTCCGACGCTGAGCAGCTGCGGCGCATCTACTCCGCCGGCGACGAGTGGGAGCTGGAGCTGGAGTGGGCCATCCCCCACCTCCTCTTCGGCGACCGTCGCTTCCTCGTCCCTGGGCCTCTCCCCTCGCGGGGCATCTACTACGCCCGCGGCATGCTGCTGGTGCTGCTGGAGGAGGACGCTCAGGGCAGGGAGCGGGCCTACCTGGGCCTCGGCGACCTGCGGCGGGTGGTGGAGTCGGTGACGGAAGAGGTGTCGGCCCAGCCCACCGCCTCGGGGCGCGTCCGCCAGCAGCAGGTCCCCGCACCGGATGCAGCGGCGGGCACCGAGTCGGGGCCAGTGGCGCTGGTGCTGGGTGGGGCGGCCTTCGGCGCGGTGGCCCTGACCCTGGCCTACCTGGTCGCCCGGCGTCGCCAGCGCGCGCCCGACGACGCGCCGGAGCCCTAGGCTTCCACCGGCACCGGCCGGCGAGGGAAGAGACGGCGGAAGAGGCGGGCGAAGTCGCCCTCCTCCCAGCTCACCAGCACCTGGCTGGCCACGAAGATGGAGCTGTAAGTCCCCGTCACAGTGCCCAGGAGCATCACCAGCAGCAGCGTCTGCACCGCAGTCCCTGCCAAGAGCAGCATGGCGACCACGGTGATGATGAGGGTCAGGGAGGTGTTCAGGGATCGGACCAGCGTCTCCGTCAGGCTGGTATTCACGATATCGGCAAAAGGCTCGCCCGGATAGCGGGCCATGTTCTCGCGGATGCGGTCGAACACTACGATGGTGTCGTGCACCGAGAAGCCCGCTGCCGTGAGCATCCCTGTGATGAACATGGTATTGACTTCCATGCCGAAGACCTTGCCGAAGATCGAGAAGGCGCCGATGACGAAGAGCACGTCGTGCATCAGGGCCACCACGGCGGCGATGCCGTAGCGGTAGGGGCGCGGCAGGTGGCGGAAGGCGAAGCTGATGTAGAGCAGGATAGCAGCCGCCGCCACCCCCACGGCGATGGCAGCGTTGCGACCGATGCTGCGACTGACGATCTCGGACACGGTGTCGAAGTTGCGCACCTGGAAGTCGCCGAAGCGCTGGCGCAAGGCTTCTTCGATGGTGTCCCGCTCCGAGGGCGGCGGCGGCCCCACTGGCGGCACATTTATGGCCCCGCGCATCTCGCCGAGGCGCAGGATGTAGTCGCCGTTGTCGGCCACCTGCACCCGCGCCTGGGGGTGCCCCAGCTCGGCCAGCAGCGCCCGCACCGCCTCAGGGTCGGGCGGGTCCTGGAAGCGTATGGTGAACGTGGTCCCGCTGGTGAACTCGATGCCGGGCTTCAGGGCCGGCGGCACCATCAGCGAGATGAGGCCGGGCACCAGCACCAGCGCCGAGATGGCGAAGTAGAGCCAGCGCCGCTCGACGAACGGAATGACGAAGGGCCGCCGCTCGGTGCCCGCCGCCGGCCGCGGGCGCTCGGCCCCGAACAGCCACAGGTTCCGTGCCAGCGGGGTCCCCACCAGCGCCCGCAGGTAGGTGCGGGTGACGGTGATGGCCGAGAACATGCTCACCAGCACGCCGATGGCCAGGGTGAGGGCGAACCCCTTCACCAGGCTGGCGTTGAACTGGTCGCCGAACCACCACAGGATGCCGCAGGTGATGAGGGTTGAGATGTTGCTGTCGCGGATGGACGTCCAGGCGCGGTCGAAGCCCGCCTCCACCGCCGAGGCCAGGCTGCGGCCCGCCCTCAGCTCTTCGCGGAGCCGCTCGAACACCAGGATGTTGGCGTCCACGGCCATTCCCACCGACAGGACGAAGGCAGCGATGCCGGCCAGGGTCAGGGTCACTGGCCAGAGCTTGAAGATGAGCAACAACACCGAGGCGTAGGTCACCAGGGCCAGCGCGGCTACCACCCCAGGCAGCCGGTATACCAGCACCATGAAAGCCATGACCCCCATGATGCCCAGGATGCCGGCCTGGATGCTGTGGCGGACGGTGGTGTCGCCCAGGGTGGCGTCCACCTGCGTTTCCTGGACGACCCGCATGGGCACAGGCAGGGCGCCCGAATTGAGCTGCACCGCCAGCCGCTTGGCGTCGTTCAGCGACAGCCCCTCAATGACAGCCGAGCCGCTCAGCTCCTGCCTTACAACCGGGGCGGCTATGATCTGCCCGTCCAGGGCGATGGCCAGCGGCTTCCCGACCAGACGTCGGCTCACGTCCTGCAGGATGGTGGCCCCCCGGGACTTGAAGTTGAGGGTCACCACCACCCCGGTGCCCTGGGGGTTGGTCTCCACCCTCGAATTGGACTCCAGCTCGGCGCCCGTCAGAGGGATGCCACGCACGTCGGGCGGGCAGTCCTGGCGACACATGGCCGGCTGTAAAAGCAGGTCGCCTGCCTGTCCCTGGTCGCCCAGGCAGAGAATGCGGCCCAGGTTGCGGTCGAAGCTGGGGGCGAGGCCAGGGGCAGCAGTGAACTGGCTGCCGTCGGATGCTCGACATAAGTAATTACCGTTGGCATCGAGCTGCGGCTCCAGGAACTCCAGTCGCGCCGTGCGCCCGATGAGGTCCCGGGCCTCCTCGGGACTTATGCCCGGCAACTGGGCCGACAGGCGGTAGCGGCCCTCCCGCTGGATCTCCGTCTCGGCCACGCCGAAGGCGTTGACCCTCTGCTCGATGACCTGTTTCACGCCTTCCATGGCCTGGTCGATGTCGGTGCCCGGGGCCAGGGCGGTAACGTCGGCCTCCAGCAGCACGTAGGTACCGCCTTTGAGGTCGAGTCCCAGGCGCATGGCCTGGCGGTCGAAGTCGCCTATCTTGAGGCCCTGGCCCCTGGGCCAGGGGATGAAGTCGGGCAGGTAGCGGTTGGGGTCGCCAGGCCAGACAACGACCACTGCGAAGGCGGTGAGGCCCAGCACGAACAGGAGCAGGAGCAGGTCGGTGGGGCGTCGCATCCTACCCTTCCCTGGCCCTGGATGGTGCCTGGCCGGGGGAGTGCTGCTGGGCAGGCCGCAGTCGCTGCACGATGGCCGTGGCCACGGCCCGCACCTCTACCCCAGGGGCCAGCTCCAGCACCACCTCGGTGGGGCCTTCGGGGGGGACTATTACCTCCTTGACGGTGGCCATGAGGCCGCCCTGGGTCAGCACCAGGTCGCCCGGTTCCAGACTGGCCATGGCCTCTCGCTGCCTTCGCCTCTCCTGCTGCACGGGACGGTAGAAGGCGAAATAGAAAAGGATGGCGATGACCACGGGATAGGCCAGGGCCAGCAGCAACAGGTCCAACGCTACTCCGCCTCCCTCGTCTCTTCTCGGAGGGCGCGACGGGCCAGTGCCAGCGCCTCCTCCCTGGTGGCCACTCGCCCTTCGGCCTGGGCCTCCCGCACCCGTTCCAGCAGTCGACCGACCAGGGGGCCGGGCGAGAGCCCCAGCGCGGCCATCAGGTCGTGCCCGCTGACCAGCTTGGGCGGGGAGACCAGCGCCTCCCGCCGCACGGGTTCCATCAACACGTAGTGTATCAGGCCGACGTGGGCCAGCCACCCCCGCCAGGACAGGGCGGGGCCCACGGTGGCCAGATGGTCCGCCAGGGCCAGCAGCAGCACCCCTCGGGCGGCCTCGCCGCAATCACGGTAGAAGCGATAGATGGCGCGGGCGGTGGGCCTGCCTTGATGCGACATGTGGGCCAGTCGCAGGTGTTGGGCCACTGCCGTGGCCACGAAGTCGGATTCCCGCTGGGCGAAGCGGAGCCTGGCCAGGGCCTCGCGGGCCATATCGGCGCCCAGCTTGTCGTGGCCGAAGAAGCGCAGACGCCCCCGGGCGTCCAGCGTCCTGGTGCGGGGCTTGGCGACGTCGTGCAACAGCCCCGCCAGCTTCAGCAGGGCACGCCGAGGCCGGCCCGTCACCGGCTCCTCGTCCAGGTACTGGCGCAGCTGCTCGCCCACCTCGCCCAAGGGAGACCAGAAGGACTCCCACAGCCGTCGGTCGTCCTCCCCGGTCGGTGGGACGGGCGAGAGGAGGACGTCCAGCGCAGCGACCGTCGCCAGCAGGTGCCCCAGCACGTCCCAGTAGTGCTCCGGTGGCTGCTCGACGCCCCGTGCCTCCTCCACCTCGGGCAGCAAGCGGGATAGCAGCCCCAGGTCGTCCAGCAGGCGCAGGCCGCGGCCGGCGCGATCCGTGGCCAGGACGCGCACCAGTTCGTCGCGCTGGCGCTCGGCGGCGGCCAGGGCGAGCAGGGAAGCGCGGCGCCCGATCTCCGCGGCCGTCTCGCGCTCCAGCTCGAAGCCCAGCTCAGTGGCCAGGCGAGGACCCCGCAGCAGGCGGATGGGGTCTTCCTCCAGGGCGGCGGGCGAGACCAGGCGGATGATGCCCCGGCGCAGGTCTTCCTGCCCGCCCAGGGGGTCCAGCACGCGCAGCTCGCCGCGGGCGGCCTCAGGCAGGGGCACGGCCATGGCATCCACGGTATAGTCGCGGCGGCGCAGGTCCTCCTCGATGCCCCCGCGCAGGCGCTCCAGGTCCACCGCGGCCCCTTCGGGCAGGACCACGCGCCCCACGTCCTCCGAGAGAGGGAAGAAGGTGCCCCCTAGATGTCTGGCCACCTCCTGACCGACGACGGCAGGGTCGGCAGCGATGGCCAGGTCCAGGTCGCGAGCCTCCCTTCCCAGGAGGGCGTCGCGCACGCTGCCGCCCACCAGATAGGCCTCCACGCCCATCTGGGAGAGGACGGCATGGACGCCCGCGAGGAGGCGCGTCGTGGCCAGGGCGGGGCTCACCTCGTCTCCTCTTCCAGCTCGGGGGCGTCGCGGTCTATTTTCTGCAGCTCGTCCAGGCTCTCCAGGTGGTCTATGTACAGGATGCCGTTGATGTGGTCCACCTCGTGCTCGAGGGCCTGGGCCAGCAGGGCATCGCGGTCGCCCCCTTTGGCCGAGGCCTTGATGCGGACCATCCGTCCCTGCAGGTCCAGGCCGCGGGCCACCACCGTCACCGAGCGGGGCACCAGAGCGCGATAGCCGGGAATGGACAGGCAGCCCTCCTCCACCCGCCGCTGTCCCTCCCGCTTGACGATCTCGGGGTTGACCAGGGCGAAAGGCTCCTCGTCGGGCAGGCCGATGACGATGACCCGCAGGGGTACGCCGATCTGGGGCGCGGCTATGCCCACCCCGTGGGCAGCGTACATGCTATCGATCATGTCCCGCACCAGGGCACGGATGGAGTCGTCGATCTTGGTGACCCGCCGCGCCTTCATGCGCAGGACGGGGTCGCCCACCAGCCTGATGGGATGGACGGCCACATCTCACCTCCGCCAGGACGTCGCTACCCATGATAAGGGGCTGCCCCGGCCGGGGGGAACGCTCTGCGGGCGCTAGGGGGTGCCCAGGGGGTCTACGTCGATGGCCCAACCCTCGGGCAGGGACCACCTCCGCAGCAGGACGTGAGGGTCGGGCCCGCGCAGGGTGATGTGCCAGCGAAAGCGTCCCCGCAGGCGCAGCGGATAGGCCGGGGCGGGGCCCAGCACGTCCAAGTCCAGCCCTTCCTTCTGGACGATTTCCCGCAGGCGGGCGGCCTGACGGGCCGCCTCCTCGCGGGCACGGGCGGCATTGGCGAGGGAGCAGGTCAGGCGCACTAGCCTGCCGAAGGGGGGATAGCGCAGCCTGGCCCTGAGGGCCGCCTCCTCGCGGTAAAGGGCCTGGTAGTCATGGGAGGCCACTGCCTGGACGACAGGGTGGGAGGGGGAGTAGGTCTGGAGGACGACCCGGCCCCCTCTGGGGCCTCTCCCTGCCCTCCCCGCCACCTGCTCCAGCAGCTGAAAGGTGCGCTCGCCGGCTCGGAAGTCGGGGACGTGCAGGCCGATGTCGGCCAGGACCACCCCCACCACCGTCACCAGGGGCAGGTCGAGGCCCTTGGCCAGCATCTGGGTGCCCACCAGAACGTCGGCCTGGTGGGAAGCGAACATGGTCATGATTCGCTCATGGGCGCGGCGGTCGCGGGCGGCATCCCTGTCCCAGCGTAGGGTGCGGACGCCCGGGAACAGGCGCCGCACCTCCTCTTCCACCCTCTGGGTGCCGGCTCCCATGGGCCGCAGCACGGTGCTGTCGCAGGCGGGGCAGGAAGAGGGAACGCGCCGCTGGCGGTTGCAGTGGTGGCAGACCAGGCGCGCCTGGTCGCCGTGATAGGTATAGGCCACCTCGCAGCCGGGGCAGGCCGGGACATGCCCGCACTCCTGACACTGGAGGAAGGAGGCGGTGCCACGACGGTTCAGGAACAGGACTACCTGCTCCCCCGCGTCCAGGGCGGAGGCCATCTCCCTCAGCAGGGCACGGCTGAAGATGCCCCGGTGCCCCTCCCTCAGCTCGCGTCGCATGTCCACCACCAGCACCTCCGGCAAGGGGGACGGGACGACTCCGCCGCGGCTGTCGGGCCGCAGGCGGTGGGGCAGCTCCAGCAGACGATAGCGACCGCTGCGGGCGGCGTGGTAGCTCTCCACATCGGGGGTGGCGCTGCCCAGCACCAGCACCGCCCCTGTCAGGCGACAGAGCTCCTCGGCCACGCGACGGGCATGGTAGCGTGGTGCCCGCTCTTCCTCCTTATATGTCCACTCGTGCTCCTCGTCGATGACCACTAGTCCCAGGTCGGGAAGGGGCGCGAAGATGGCGCTGCGAGCTCCCACCACTACCCCGTAACGCCCTTGCCGCAGCAAGTGCCAGGTATCGAACTGCTCCCGCAGGGAGAGGCCGCTGTGCAGCACCGCTACCCGACCGGGGAAGCGGGCGGAGAACCGCTGAAGCGTCTGGGGCGTCAGGGAGATCTCCGGCACCAGCACGATGGCCCTCTTTCCTCGGGACAGCGCCTCGTCGATGGCGGCCAGGTAGACCTCCGTCTTGCCGCTGCCCGTGAGGCCGTGCAGCAGGAAAACGGCGGGGCCGCCGTCGGCGAGAGGGCGGCGCAGGGCGTCGATGATGGCCCCGGCCGCCTCGGCCTGGGAGGGCGTCAGGGACGGTGGCGGCCGGGACTGGGCGGCATCGGGCAGCGGCGGCTCGGCCAGGGCCGGTGCCTCCTCCAGGGCCACGACCCCCTCGACCAGCGCCGGGGCCAGGGCAGCCCGGGTCAGCCTCAGCCTCGCCCTCACCTCCGGCCAGGCCACGACAGGCCCCTCCCTGGCTAGCAGTCGGAGCAGGGACGCCAACCGCGGGCGGCGTCCCGCCCACGTCTCGGCCAGGGCCTCGGCCTCGGGGGGCGACAGCAGCAGCCTCAGGCGGACGACGGTGCGGTGCCGTCCGCGTGGGGGGGCCAGGGCGTAGCTGCGCTCGACCAGTCCCCGCCTCAGGAGCGTCGCCACTGCCGACTGCGCCCTCGACGACCCCAACGACCGTTCCAGCTCCCGCATCTCCGCCTGGCCGCGGGCCAGGATCATCTCCAGGGCGCGGCGGGCCGCCGGCGGCAGGCGGAGGGCAGCTGCCTCTTCGGTGCCGATGCGCGGGCGGATGTAAGTCAAGGGTCGTTGCTCACTGCCAGGAGGCAGCATCAGGGCCACGCAGTCGAAGAGGGGCGCCAGGTAGTAGTCGCAGAGCCAGCGGGCCAGCGCCGGCTGGTGAGGCAGCAGGAGAGGGTCGGGGCTGGCCAGCCCCAGGATGTCGCGGGCCTCCGGGTAGGACGGGGCATCGGTGACCTCCAGCGCCACGCCCTGGGCAACCCGCTGGCCGAAGGGGACGTAGAGGAGGTGGCCGGGTCGGACGTCCAGGCCCTCGGGAACACGATAGGTGAAGGACTGGCGGGTGGGGAAAGGAGCGTTGACGGCTGCCTCGACGTAGGGCATGGCCGCCACTAGGGCAGGGCGGCCCACCGGGGAGAGCTAACGCTGGCCCTTGGGCTGAGGGGCCACGCGCCTCTCCTTGATGCGGGCGGCCCGGCCGATGCGCTCCCGCAGGTAGTAGAGGCGGGCACGGCGCACCTTGCCGTAGCGGACGACCTCCACCTTCTGGATCAGCGGCGAGTAGAGAGGGAAGATGCGCTCCACGCCTACCCCGTGGGATATCTTGCGGACGGTGAAGGTGGCGTTGAGGCCGCCGCCCCGCTTGCGGATCACCACCCCCTCGAAGACCTGGACGCGCTCGCGGTCTCCCTCCACCACCTTGCAGTGGACACGCACCGTGTCCCCGGGCCCGAAGGACGGGATGTCGGGGTTGGGCTTGATGTCCAGAAGAGGTCGGACGTCCACGTCCATGCCAGCGCCCAGTTTACGCCTGCTCCAGGTTCTGGGCAAGCCACTCCTGCTCCTCGGGGGTCAGAAGGGCGCGGGCCAAGAGGTCCGGGCGCCTACGGGCCGTGAGCAGTATGCTCTGGCGCCGCCGCCACCTGGCCACCTCCTGGTGATGGCCCGACAGCAGCACCTCGGGCACCCGCCAGCCCCGGAAGTCGGGGGGACGGGTGTAGTGGGGCGCCTCCAGCAGGCCATCGGCGAAGGACTCGCTCCTGACGGACTCGGGGTCGCCCACCGCCCCGGGCAGGAGCCGCACCACAGCGTCCACCAGCACCATGGCCGGCAGCTCACCGCCCGACAGGACGTAGTCGCCGATGCTGATCTCGTCGGTGGCCAGGTAGCGGTGGACGCGGGCGTCCACCCCCTCGTAGTGGCCGCAGATGATCAGCAGCCGCTCCTGACTGGCCAGCTGCTGGGCCACCTCCTGGGTGAAGGGGCGGCCGATGGGGGTCATGAGGACGATGGGCCCCCGACGTTCGTCCTGGGCCAGGACGTCCTCCACCGCCGCGAAGATGGGCTCCGGCTTCATGACCATGCCGGGACCGCCACCGTAAGGGTAGTCGTCCACGGTGCGGTGGCGGTCGGTGGCCCAGGCGCGGATGTCGTGCACGTGGATGGAGACGATGCCCCGCTCTCGGGCCCGGCGGACGATGGACTCGTCAAAGGGGCCGACGAACATGCCCGGGAAGATGGTCAGGATGTCGATGCGCACGGTCTGGCTCCTCCCACCTTCTCCCACCGACTACCACGTCAGGACGTCTGGTGGGGGGAAGGCTCCCCCCTGGCCAGCTCCAGAGCGTGGGGCAGCACGGGCAGGATGACCTGGAGGTTCTCTCGCACAGCCTTGGGGCTGCCTGGCAGGTTGACGATGAGGGTGCGGCCGCGCAGGCCGGCCACGGCGCGGGTGAGCATGGCCAGAGGGGTGTGCTTGAGGCCCTCGCAGACCATGGCCACCACCAGGCCCAGCGCCTCGCGGTCGATGACGGCGCGGGTGGCCTCAGGGGTCACGTCCCTGGGCCCCAGGCCGGTGCCGCCGGTGGTGAGGACCAGGTCCAGGCCGTCCTCATCGGCCCAGCGACGGAGGCGATCCTCTATCTGGTGGCGCTCGTCGGGCACCACCTCGTAGCGGACTATCTCGGCGTCGAGGGTGGCGAGGATGTCGCGGATGGCCTGGCCGCTGGTGTCAGGCCTGAGGCCACGGGCGCCCATATCGGAGACGGTGAGGATGCCGACGCGGTAGCCCACAGCTTCCCCTCATGTGGAAATAGTGTGGATAACACCCGGGCCGCCGACCGTTGACGGTCGGGTCCCGGTGGTATGATGTGGGAGGAAGTGGGAGGCGGTGGTAGGCTCTCCCTCGCACTCCTCCCGCCATATTTGGGCCATGCACGGCAAATATACCACAGCCCGGGCGGCGCAGGAAGGCGGGGAAACGGGAACGGGTGCATACCTTGGTCTTTCGCGGCACGTACGAGTACTCCATGGACGACCGCGGGCGGGTGCCCATACCGGCCCGCTACCGCCACCTCTTCAGCGACGGCATGAAGCTGACCCTCAGCCCCGATGGATGCGTGGAGGTGTGGACCAACGAGGGCTTCGAGCGCATGGAGCAGCGGGTGATGGCCGAGCCCGCCACCACCCTCAAGGGCCGTCGCCTGCGCCGCGGCTTCTCCGTCCGCTCCTGGGATGCCGAGCTGGACCGCCAGGGCCGCGTGCTGGTGCCTCAACTGCTGCGGGAGAAGGCGGGGCTGGACGGTCCTGTGGTCATCGCCGGCCGCATCGAGTGCCTGGAGATCTGGAACCCCAAGCGCTGGGAGGAGGAGATGGCCCAGGTGGAGGCTACCTACAGGGAAGAGATGGAATCGCTCAGGTAGGGGGAGGATAGAGCATGCTGGTGAGGGCCAAAGTGTTCGAGGAGCACGAAGTTCTCCACGTCCCCGTGATGGCCCAGGAGGTGGTGCGGGCGCTGGACGTCCAGCCGGGCGGCCGCTACGTCGACTGCACCGTCGGCACTGGCGGCCATGCCGAGGCCATCCTGCAGGCCGCCTCCCCGGGTGGCCTGCTGTTGGGCATCGATCTGGACGTGGAGGCCCTGGCGGTGGCCCGCGAACGGCTGGCACCCTTCCTGCCCGACGTCCGCCTGGTGCAGGGCAACTTCCGCGACCTGGCGGCCATCTGCCGCGAATACAACTTCGTGCCCGTGCATGGGGTGCTGTTCGACCTGGGCCTTTCCTCTTTCCAGCTGGCGCGGCCTGAGCGAGGCTTCAGCTTCCAACTGGAGGGGCCCCTGGACATGCGCTTCGGCCCCGAGCAGGAGACCACGGCCTTCGAGATAGTCAACGGTCTGCCCGAGCGCGAGTTGGCCGACCTGATCTGGCGCTACGGCGAGGAACCGGCGGCCCGCCGCATCGCTCGCGCCATCGTGCGGTCGCGCCCCATTCGCACCACCACCCAGCTGGCCCAGGTGGTGGCGCGGGCCGTGGGCCGCAATCAGGGGCGCATCCACCCCGCCACCAAGACCTTCCAGGCCCTGCGCATCGCCGTCAACTCCGAGCTGGAGAACCTGGAGATGGCCCTGGCACAGGCGGTGCAGGTGCTGGGGAAGGGCGGTCGCCTGGTGGTTATCTCCTACCACTCCCTGGAGGACCGGGTGGTGAAGCAGTTCATTCAGCGGGAGAGCCGGGACTGCATCTGCCCGCCGCAGGTGCCCCGGTGCCGTTGCGGGCACCGTGCCACCCTGCGTCCCCTGGTGCGGGGCGTCATTCGCCCCTCGCCCCAGGAAGTGGAGGCGAATCCCAGGGCCCGCAGCGCCCGGCTGCGGGTGGCGGAGAGGGTGTAGGCCGTGGCCACCGTCCGCGAGCGGGCGCGCGCTCGCATCCCGTCCCTGCCCGCCCTGTGGGGCGAGCTGCCCCTGGTGCTGGTGGTGGGGGCGGTGGCCATCGGCCTGGCGGGCCTGGTCTCGGTTCGCCAGTTCGCCGGGGCTGCCTCCGTCAGCGAGGGGATCACGCGGCTGGAGCGTCAGCGGGCTGAGCTGGAAGCCCGCAACGGCGAGCTCGAAGCGGAGCTGTCCTACTTTTCTTCCCTCTCCCGCATCGAGCAGGAGGCCCGCCAGCGCCTGGGAATGGTGAAGCCCACCGAGGTGGTCTACCTACAGGTCGAGAACGCGACTCCTCCCGAGCCGAAATTGCCCGAGCGCTACTGGCCCCAGGAGGCGCCGGCGCCACCGGCCCCCTCGCGGCCCTGGTGGCAGCGGCTCTTCTCCTGGCTGCCGCTGCCATAAAGGGTGAGGCGAGGTGCGCTGGCACGGCCCCTCCTGGCGCATGTGGCTGCTCATCTCCGGCCTGGCCCTGGGCCTGGTGCTGGTCACGGGAAGGCTGGGACAGCTGCAGGTGCGGGACCATCAGGAGTATGCCCGTCTGGCCCGGCTGAACCGCACTGCCGATACCCTTTTGCCCGGCAAGCGGGGGGCCATACTGGACGCCAACGGGGCGCCCCTGGCCATGAGCGTCGAGAGCTACAACGTCATGGTGGAGAAGAGGGCCTGGCAGGACCGGGGCAAGGCCATGGCGGCAGCCCGCCAGATAGCGGCCCTGGCCGGAGGGGCGCCGGAGCAGATGGTGGACAGGGTCCTGGCCAGTCCGGCCTTCGAGACGGAGGTGGCCCACGGCCTCGACTACGACAAGGCGGTGGCGCTGCAGAGGCTGGGGCTGGAAGGTGTGCGGCTGGTCCCCGATGGCCGCCGCATCTACCCCGAGGGCAGCCTCGCGGCCCAGCTCATCGGCGTGGTGGGCCGCGATGGCGTCGGGCTGTCGGGCCTGGAGGCCGACCTGGACTCCGTCCTGCGGGGCCAGGCCGGCCGCGCCTCTTGGGAGCGGGACACCAGCGGCCAGGGCCTCTACTGGTCGGGGTGGCAGGAGGTGCCTCCCCGCTCGGGGGCCGATGTCGTCCTGACCATCGACCGCTACCTGCAGCGGGTGGCGGAGCAGGCCCTGGAGCAGGCCATCAAGGAGCACCGGGCGAAGGGGGGCACCATCGTGGTCATGGACGCCCGCACCGGCGCCATTCTGGCGCTGGCCTCCCGCCCCACCTTCGACCTGACCAACCCCGACCTGGGGGACGAGGCGAAGGTGGCGCTGTTGCGCAATCCTGCCGTCACCGACCCCTACGAGCCGGGGTCGGTGTTCAAGGTCATCACCACCGCCGCGGCCATCGACAGCGGCGTGGCCGGCCCCGACACCTATTGGTATGATTCGGGCGTGGCGGTGGTGAACGGTGCCCGCATCTATAACTGGGACTTTTCGGCCAATGGCAGCCAGACGGTGACCCAGATGCTGACCAAGAGCCTCAACACCGGCGCTGTGTGGCTGGCCCAGCGCCTGGGGCCGCAGCGGTTCTATGACTACGTGCGACGGTTCGGTTTCGGCGAGCCTACGGGCATCGGCCTGGGCGGGGAGGCGGCCGGTCAGGTGCGCTGGCCCGACGACCCCGACTGGAGCGAGTTGGACCTGGCCACCAACTCCTTCGGCCAGGGCATCAGCGTCACGACCATCCAGATGGCGGCGGCGCTGGCAGCCATCGCCAACGATGGCAAGCTGATGCGCCCCTATGTGGTCAGGGCCATCGTCACCCCCGATGGCGTGAAGGAGACCCAGCCCCAGATGGTGCGACAGGTCATCTCCCCCGAGGCGGCCCGCACCGTGAGGGAGATGATGGGCGCCGTAGCCGACCGGATTTCGCCCAGCTTGCTGAGCGTCCCCGGCTATCGGGTAGGCGGCAAGACGGGAACCGCCAATCTGGTGGCCGGCGGCACCTACAAGCCCAACGCCTACATATCCTCCTTTGCGGGCATCGTGCCCCTCGATGACCCGAAGCTGGTGGTCCTGGTCAAGATCGACGAGCCCCAGGACGTCCCCTGGGGCACGGTGGTGGCGGCGCCCGTCTTCGCCCAGGTCGCCCGCGAGGCGATGGTCTACTACCGGGTGCCACCGGCGGGTCTGGTGGCTGCCCAGCCGGGACGATGATGGCTCTATCGCGGCAGGAGGTGGCCCGGGACCTGGGGCCGGCCCTCGTGGCCTGTTCTGGCCCGCTGGAGGCGGCGCCCTTCACGGGCGTCGCCATCGATTCCCGCCGCGTGCGGGAGGGAGACCTCTTCTTCGCCCTGAGGGGCCAGCGCCACGATGGCCATGACTTCCTCCCCCAGGCCATCGGGGCGGGAGCCAGGGGAGCGGTGGTATCGCGGCCCTTTCCCGACGTGCCGGAGGGCATCACCCTCTACCATGTGAGCGATACGGCCCGTGCCCTCCAGCTGCTGGCCGCCGCCCGTCGCGCCCGTCATCCCTCTCTGGCGGTGGTGGGGGTGACGGGCAGCGTGGGCAAGACCACCTGCAAGGAGCTGACGGCGGCCGTCCTGGCCCGTCGCTACCGGGTCCTCAAGAGCGAAGGCAACCTGAATACGGAGGTGGGCCTCCCCCTGGCCCTCCTGGGACTGACGGACGAGCACGAGGTCGCCGTACTGGAGATGGCCATGTTCGCGCAGGGGGACATTCGCCTCCTGTGTCAGATAGCGAGGCCCCGGCTGGGGGTCGTGACCAGCATCGAGCCGGTGCACCTGGAACGGTTGGGCAGCCTGGGCGCCATCGCCGCCGCCAAGGGGGAGCTGGTGGAGGCCCTCCCGTCCGATGGGGCAGCCATAGTCAACGGCGATAGCCCGTGGGCGCACCGCCTGCTCGCCCGCGGTCCGGCCAGGGCCGTCCTCTACGGGACCTGCCGCCAGTGTCATCTCCAGGGTCAGGTGGTGGAATCCCACGGCCTGGAAGGGTTCACCTTCCGCCTGCGTTGGCAGGGTCGTGAGGCCACCGTGCGCTCGCCCATGCCTGGTAAGCATAACCTGCACAACCTGCTGGCGGCGGCGGCCGTGGCCCTCTCGCTGGGCATGGAGTGGGAGGACGTGGTCGAGGCGCTGGCCTGCGCTCGCAGCGACCTGCGCCTGCGAACGCTGTCGGGTCCGGGCGGCAGCACCATCATCGACGACTCCTACAACGCCAGCCCTGCCTCGGTAGTGGCCGCCCTGGACTTGCTGGCGGAGATGCCCGGTCGGCGCATCGCCCTGCTGGGCGACATGCTGGAGCTGGGGGATGCCGCCGAGGAGGGGCACCGGCAGGTAGGCGCCCACGCCGCCCGCACCACGGACGTGTTGCTGCTGCTGGGGGAGATGGCGCCAACGGTGGCGGCCGCGGCCCTGGCGGCCGGCCACCGCAGCGTGCGCGTCCTGACCGATAAGGAGGAGGCGGTGGCCCTGCTGTCCCGCGAGCTGCGGGCTGGGGACTGGCTGTTGGTGAAGGCGTCCAGGGCGCTGGCCCTGGAGACAGTGGTAGAGGCTCTGGCCCGATGATCCATGCCCTGGTGGTGGGAGCGATGGCCCTCACGACGGCGGCGCTGGCGGGCTTCCCGGCGGTGGCCCTGTTGCGCCGACTGCGCCTCGGCAAGGCCATAAACCCCTGGGGACCCCAGGCCCATCAGGCCAAGGCGGGCACCCCCACCATGGGGGGGGTGGTCATCTGGGGCGCGGCCCTGGCCTTTGCGGCCTTCGAGCTGACGCGGGAGCTGGCGCTGGGCCTGCCCATGGCCCTCATGGCCGGGCTAGGTGTGGTGGGACTGGTGGACGACCTGGGCTCTCTCCAGGGCCGACGCGAGTGGGCCCTCAACAAGCGCTTGAAGCTGGCCCTGTTCCTTCTTGGCGGCCTCGGTGCCGGTTTTGTGATAAAGTGGCAGTTAGACATAACATCGGTAGCGGTGCCTTTCGTGGGCGATTTCGAGCTGGGCTGGTGGACCGTGCCGGCGGCCGTGGCGGTGGTGACTCTGACGGCCGGCGGGGTCGCCGTCACCGATGGCCTGGACGGCCTCGCGGCTGGCTGCTGCGTCATCGCCTATCTGGCCTATGGCATTATCGGCCTGGCCCAGGGCCAGGAGGAGCTGGCTGCCTTCGCCCTGGTGGTGGCGGGGGCGGCCCTGGGCTTCCTCTGGCATAACGCTCACCCCGCCCAGGTCTTCATGGGCGACACCGGCGCCCTGGCCCTGGGTGGGGGGCTGGCTGCCCTGGCCCTGCTGACCGGACAATGGCTGGTGCTGCCCATCATAGGGATCGTATTCGTCCTGGAGGGGGCATCGGTCTACCTGCAGGTGGGCTACTATCGCCTCACGGGCGGTCGACGCCTGTTCCGTATGGCCCCTCTGCACCATCATTTCGAGGCCCTGGGGTGGCCCGAGCCCAAGGTGGTGCAGCGCTTCTGGCTGCTGGCCGCCCTCGGGGCGCTGGTGGGCACCGCTCTGGCCCTGGAGGGGGTATCGTGATGGACTTCCGGGGTCGCCGGGTGACGGTGGTAGGCCTGGGCATCGAGGGGGTGGACGCCGTCCGCTTCTTCGTAGGCCGCGGCGCCCAGGTTACCGTCAGCGACGCCAAGACGCCCGAGCAGCTGGCGCCACGCCTGGCCCAGATCGAGGGCTTGCCGGTGAGGCTGTCCCTGGGGGGCAATGACCCGGAGGTGCTCTGCTCTTCCGATTACCTGTTCGTCTCCCAAGGAGTGCCCCTGGACCTGCCAGGGATCGCCGAGGCGCGGCGGAGGGGGGTGCCCCTCCTGTCCATGATGGGCCTCTTCCTGGAGATGTGCCCGGGGGTGGTGGCCGGCATCACCGGCTCCAGCGGCAAGACCACCACCACCGCCCTCGTAGGGGAGATGTTCCGCTATGAGGGTCTGCCCCACGTGGTGGGCGGCAACATCGGGGTGGGGCTGCTGGACCTTCTGTCCCGCATTCGCCCCTACACGTGGGTGGTGTTGGAGATAAGCCATACTCAGCTCCAGCTGACGCGCCGCAGCCCCCATGTGGCGGCGGTGCTGAACATCACCCCCAACCACCTAGACCGCTTCACGTGGGACCAGTATCGGGAGCTGAAGGCTAACATCGTCCGCTATCAGGGGCCTGGCGACTGGGCGGTCCTGGGCTATGACTGTGCCGAGTCGCGGGCCTTGGCGGAGCGAGTCGCCTCTCGCCCCATCTTCTTCTCGCTGGAGGACGTGGAGGGCGAGGGTGTGTTCGTTCGCGACGGGCAGGCGGTCTGGCGCTGCGGCGGTCGCCGGCGTCGCCTCTTCCCCCTGTCGGCCGTGAGGCTGCGGGGCCAGCACAACCGGCAGAACGCCCTGGCGGCGGCAGCGGTGGCCTGCGCCTGCGGCCTCTCGCCCGAGTCCATCGCCCGGGCGGTGGCTACCTTCCGGGGCGTGGAGCACCGGCTGGAGCTGGTGGCGACGGCGGGCGGGGTCGAATATTACAACGACAGCATCGCCACCACGCCCGAGCGGACGCTGGCCGGGATGCGCTGCTTCGACCAGCCCCTCGTGTTGCTCCTGGGGGGTCGCGACAAGCACCTGCCCCTGGATGAGCTGGCTGAGGAGGCCTGTCGCCGCTGCCGGGCGGTGGTCTTCTTCGGAGAGTCCGGCCCCAAGCTACGGGAGGCAGTCGAAAAGGCAGCGGAGGGCCTGCCGCACGATAGACGGCCGGCCCTGGTATCGGCGCGCGACCTGGAGGAAGCGGTGGCGGCGGCCCACCGCCTGGCCCGACCGGGGGACGTGGTGCTTCTATCGCCGGCCTGCACCAGCTTCGATGCCTATGAGAACTTCGAGGAGCGTGGGCGCCACTTCCGCGCCCTCGTCCATGCACTAGTGGGGGAGGGTCTGCCATCACCGACGTAAGGAGCGCTGTCCGTCGCCTCGGCCCCCCGGACCACCTGCTGCTGGCGGTGGTCATCGCCCTGCTGGTGGTGGGGCTGCTCTCCCTGTACAGCGCTAGCTTCGCCATTGGCGAGCGGGAGTACGGCAATCCCAATTACTTCATCGTGCGCCAGACCATCTTCGCCCTCATGGGGCTGGCAGCCATGGCGTTCCTCATGCGCCTGGACTACCGTCGCCTCCGACGCCTCAGCGTCCTGCTCATGGCGGTCAGCATCGTGGGACTGGTGGCGGTGCTGGTGCCGGGCATCGGCGTAGTGCGGAACGGTTCAGCGCGCTGGCTGGACGTGGGGCCGGTGGAGGTCCAGCCCAGCGAACTGGCCAAGCTGGCGCTGGTCCTCTACATGTCGGCCTGGCTGTCCAGCCGCGGCGAGCATATCCGCGACCTGTCCCTAGGGTTCCTGCCCTTCGTGGTCATCGTGGGGCTGGTGGCAGGGCTGGTGCTGGTGGAGCCCGACATGGGCACGGCGGTGGTGCTGGTGCTGGTGGCCACAACCCTGTTCTTCCTGGCAGGGGCGCCCGTTTCCCATCTGGCCCTCTTCCTAGTGTTGGGGGCGCTGGTGAGCTACGCCGTGGTCCTGACTCATGACTACCGTCTGGCCAGGGTGGAGGCCTTCCTGGCGCCCGAGGCCGACCCCTACGGCAAGGGCTTTCAGCTCGTCCAGTTGAAGACGGCCCTGGCCAGCGGCGGGCTAATGGGCCTGGGCTGGGGTGCAGGCAGGCAGAAGTTCGGCTTCGTGCCCGGAGCCCACACCGACGGCATCTTCGCCATCCTGGGCGAGGAGCTGGGATTCGTGGGCGCCATGGCTGTGCTGGCCCTCTTCGCTCTGCTGGTGGGGCGCGGCATTTACGTCGCCCTGCGCGTGCGCGACCCCTTCGGTCGTCTGGTGGCGGTGGGGGTCAGCACCTGGCTGGGGTACCAGACGTTAATAAATATTGGCGGCATAAGTGGTCTAATTCCCTTGACGGGCATCCCCCTTCCGTTCTTCAGCTACGGAGGGTCGGCCCTCATCGCCAATCTGGCCGCCGTGGGTCTCTTGCTGAGCGTGTCGCGGCACGCTGCGCTGGGCGAGGAGGGGGGGACGGCCTTCGCCGAGGGGCGGTGGGCGGGTGGCCCGAGGAGGCGGGGCACATGAGGCTGGTCCTGTGCGGTGGCGGGACGGGGGGGCATATATACCCCGCCCTCAGCGTGCTGGAGGCCCTCACCCACGAGCTGGGCCTGGAGGACCAGCTCGACGTCCTCTACCTGGGGCAGGCAGGTGCCCTGGAGGACGAGCTGGTCTCCCGCGTCGGGATCCCCTTCCAGACGGTGCCGGCTGGGCCGGTGCGGGGCAGATATCCCTGGCAGCTGCCGGGCAGCCTGCTGCGCATACTCCTGGGCACCTGGAGGGCCAGGCTTGCCCTCGCCCGCTTCGGGGCGCAGGTGGTCCTCTCGACCGGAGGCTACGCCAGCGTGCCGGTGGCCATGGCTGCCTGGACGAAGGGGGTGCCCTTGGTGGTGTTCCTGCCCGACGTCCTCCCCGGCTGGGCCGTGCGCTTCATGTCGCGCCTGGCAGCGCGGGTGGCCGTCTCCACCTCCATGACGCCGGCGAGGATGCTGGATGGCAAGGTGAGGGTCACGGGCTATCCCGTTCGTCGCGACTTCTGGCTGGCCGACAAGACGGAGGGGCGGCGCCGCCTGGGCCTGGACCTCGAAGAGAAGGTGCTGTTCATATCGGGCGCCTCCCAGGGTGCCCGCAGCATCAACGAGGCGGTGGCGGCCAGCCTGCGTGGCCTGCTGGAGCTGTGCCAGGTGGTCCACGTCTGCGGGCAGAGGGACTACCCGTGGCTCAAGGAGGTTCGGGCCTCCCTCAACGGCAACCTTCGCGAGCGCTATTTCCTGTTTCCCTACCTGCACGAGGAGCTCCCCTGGGCCATGGCTGCTGCCGACCTGGCAGTGACGCGCGCGGGTGCGTCGGTTTTGGGGGAGCTTCCTGCCGTCGGCCTCCCCGCTGTGCTGGTGCCATACCCCCACGCCGGCGGCCACCAGCGTCACAACGCCCGCTACCTGGAAGAGGCGGGGGCGGCCCTGGTGGTGGAGGACGGACGCCTGAAGGATGAGCTGCTGCCCCTGGTGGGACAGCTCCTGAGCGACGAGCGACGTCGCCAGGAGATGGCGGCAGCTGCCCGTCGACTGGCCCGTCCGGACGCTGCCCGCAACATCGCTCGTCTGCTGCTGGAGGTGTCGCAGGCGCGATGATGCCCGCGGGCCATGTCCATCTCATGGGCATCGGCGGCATCCACATGTCGGCCATCGCTGTCTTGCTGCGGGGCCAGGGATGGCGGGTGTCGGGCTGTGACCTCTATCCCTCCCGCCTCACCCAGCGGCTGCAAGGCATGGGCATCGCCGTCCTCACGGGCCATGACCCGTGCCATCTGGAAGGAGTGGACATGCTGGTCCACACCGCTGCCGTCCGCCCGGACAATCCCGAGCTGACGGCCGCCCGCGCGACGGGCATGCCCGTTCTCAAGCGGGCCGAGATGGTGGCGAGGCTCGCCCAGGGCAAGCGAGTGGTGGCGGTGGCTGGCTGCCACGGCAAGACGACCACCACCTCCCTCGTGGCCTACATCCTCTGGCGGGCGGGCCTGCGCCCCACCTTCCTCCTGGGTGGCGAAATGGTGGGGCTGGAGACCAACGTTATGGCCGGCGACGGCCCTCACTTCGTGGTGGAGGCCGACGAATACGATGCCGCCTTTCTGCACTACCATCCCTGGATCGCAGCGGTCACCAATGTCGAGCCTGACCACCTGGACTACTACGTCACCTTCTCCCGCCTGCGGGAGGCCTTCGGCCGCTTCCTGTCGCAGGTGCAGGACGGGGGGCAGGTGGTGGTGTGGGGCGACGACCCCTCTCTGCGCGAGCTGACGGAAGGTGCCCTGGCCGGCCGCCCAGTGGAAAGGACGTATTTCGGCCTCCAGCCCCCTTGCCAACTGCGGTCGGATGACATAATGTTGGCAGCTACAGGGGCTGTCTTCCGTGTTCGCTGGCGGCAGCGAGACCTGGGCACCTTCTCCACGCCCCTGCTGGGCATGCACAATGTGCGCAACTGTCTGGCCGCCATCGGAGTCGGGCTGGCCCTTGGCATAGAGCCAGAGGCGCTGAAGGAGGCGGTGGCCGAGTTCAGGGGTGTCCACCGTCGCTTCGAGGTGCTGGGCGAGGCGCGAGGCGTGACGGTAGTGGACGATTACGCTCACCACCCCACCGAGGTGGAGGCCACTCTGGCCGCTGCCCGCCAGCGCTTCCCCGGTCGCCGCCTGGTCTGTCTCTTCCAGCCCCACACCTACAGCCGCAGCAGGTACCTGCTGGACGGGTTCCGCTCCTGCTTCCGCTCCGCCGACGTGTTGCTGGTGGCCGAGACCTACGCCGCCCGCGAGGATCCCTCGCAGGGCATGAGCGCGGCCGAGCTGGCTGCCTCGGTCCTGGAACCGCCCGCCCGCTTCGTCGGTGGCCTCCAGCAGGCGGCCGAGGCCGCTCTGCGGGAGTTGCGGCCCGGCGATGTGTTCCTGACGGTAGGTGCCGGCGACGTCGACAGGGTAGGGCGCGCCGTTCTGGAGGCGCTGTCGTCATGATCACCCGCGACTTCCTGGACGAGCTCCGCCGCCTGGGGCCGGTGCGGCTGATGGAGCCCATGCGGCGGCACACCACGTGGGGCGTGGGCGGCCCGGCCGACGTCTACTTCGTCGCCCGCAGCGAGGACGAGCTGGTGCGGGCCTTCGTCATCGCCCGCCAGCACGACGTGCCCGTCTTCGTCCTGGGGTCCGGCTCCAACGTCCTGGTGGGGGACGAGGGCATAAGGGGCCTGGTCATCGAGAACCAGGCGACAGGTCTTGAGGGGCCGCGGCCGGACAACGGCTGGCTGCTGGTGCGGGCCTACAGCGGAACCAGCCTGGCCACCGCAGCCCGACGTCTGGCCTTTGCCGGGGTGGCGGGCCTGGAGTGGGCCTGTGGCATTCCCGGCACCGTAGGCGGGGCTGTGGTCTACAACGCTGGCGCCTACGGCGGCTGCCTGCGCGATGTCCTGGTATCGGCACGCCTGGCCGATGCCTGTGGCCGTGTGGTGGAGATGGGGCCGCAGGAGCTAGCCCTGGGCTACCGCGGCAGCGCCCTCACCCGCGGCCTGCTGCGAGATATGGTGGTCCTCTCGGTGGACCTGCACCTGTGGGAGGGAGACCCGCAGGTCTTGAAGCGCAGGGTGCGGGACCTGGACGCCCGCCGCAAGGCGGCCCAGCCGCCCGGTCGCAACGCCGGGTCCGTGTTCAAGAACCTCCCCGATCGCCCCGCCTGGTGGCTCATCGACCAGGTGGGCCTGCGAGGACACCGCATCGGCGACGCTCAGATATCGGAGAAGCATGCCAACTTCATCCTCAACCTGGGCAAGGCACGAGCGGCCGATATCAAGGCCCTCATCGACCTCGTCCGCCAGCGAGTGCAGGAGCGCTTCGGCGTCGACCTGGAGCTGGAAGTGACACTGGTGGGGGAGGGCTTCTGATGTCGGCCGGACGGTTGCGGGTGGCCGTTCTCTTCGGCGGCCGCTCGGCGGAGCACGAAGTCTCGGTCGTCTCGGCCCAGGGAGTCCTGTCCCACATGGACCCCGACCGCTTCCAGCCCATACCCTTCGGGGTGACCCGCCAGGGGGTGTGGCTCACCCCCCGCGAGACGGAAGAGGCCCTCAAGGCGGTACCCCTCAACAGCTACCGGCCTCTGCCCTCGGCGGAGGGGGCGGTGCCTCCTCTGCGCCCCCAGGTGCTCTCGGCCCTCCTGCAAGCGGACGTCGTCTTCCCCCTCATCCACGGCCCTCACGGCGAGGATGGCACCGTGCAGGGACTGCTGGAGCTGCTGGGCCTGCCTTACGTGGGCGCCGGGGTGGCCGCCAGCGCCGTGGGGATGGACAAGGCGCTCATGAAGGCCCTCTTCCGCCAGGCCGGCCTCCCCACCGCCGAGTTCGTGGTGATATCGAAGGCTCGCTGGCAGCGGGAGCCCCAGGCAGTGGAGGCGGAGATCAGGGAGCGGTTGGGCCTGCCCTGCTTCGTCAAGCCGGCCAACCTGGGCTCCAGCGTCGGCATAAGCAAGGTCAAGGTGTGGGGGGACCTCCCCCGGGCGCTGGCCGAGGCCTTTCGCTACGACCACAAGGCCCTGGTGGAGCGGGCGGTGGCAGGAAGGGAGATCGAGGTGGCCGTCTTGGGCAACCACGACCCCATCGCCTCGCCGCCGGGCGAGGTGGTGCCCCACCGGGAGTTCTACGATTACCGCGCCAAGTACCTGGAGGAGGGGACGCGGCTGGTGGCGCCGGTGGCCCTGCCAACGGCGATGGAGCGGCGGCTTCAGGAGATGGCCATCGCCGCCTTCAGGGCCATCGATTGCGCGGGCATGGCTCGGGTCGACTTCTTCCTGGCCGGGGAGGAGCCCATCGTCAACGAGATCAACACCATCCCCGGCTTCACGCCCATCAGCATGTACCCGCGGCTCTGGGAGGCGGCTGGGCTGGGGTATCGGGAGCTAATAACGCGGCTCATCGAGCTGGGCCTGGAGCGGCACCGTGAGAGGCAGGGGCGCCTCTATGCGCCGGAGTAGGGGCGAGCGCGGGCCCATTCGCCCCTATGTGCTGCTGGGCCAGCGGGAGCAACTCCTGTTGCGCCGGCGGCGTTGGCGTCGGCTGCTGCTGGGGCTGGCCGTGGTGGCCCCGCTGGCGGCTGCCCTGGGCATCTACCTCTCGCCCCTGCTGCGGGTGCAGACGGTGGAGGTGCGGGGGACTCGGGTGTTGAGGGCCGAGGACGTGGTTGCTCTGGCTGATTTGGAGGGGAAGAGCATGCTGCGCCTGCCCGTCGAAGAGGTGCAGCAGCGTGTCTCCCAGCTGGACATGGTCAAGGCGGTGCAGGTGCAGGCCGTATTCCCCAACAGGGTGGTTATCACCGTCCAGGAGCGGCAGCCCTGGGGGTACTGGCGAAGGGGGGACGAGAACTACGTGGTAGACGACGAAGGCGTGGTGTTGCGAGGGGTCTCCCCGTCGCAAGATGTTCCCACTATAATTGACGCGACTGGCGGAGGGCCCCTGAAACCAGGCGAGCGCGTCAGCGCTTCAGCCATCTCCCTCGCCGTGCGCCTGCGCCAGGAGCTGCCGCAGTCGCTGGGTATCAGGCCGGATGGTTTCCGGTTTACGGCACAGGACGGGCTGGTGGTGAGCACCGACGCCGGCTACCAGGCGGTCCTGGGCGACAGCAACGGCCTGGACTACAAGCTGCAGGTGTGGCAGGCCGTCCAGCGCCAGTTCGGCCCGCAGGAACTGAGGGGTCGAGTGCTGGACCTGCGCTTCGGGGATCGCCCCGCCCTGCGCTGAAGGAGGAGGGACCGTGAAGAGGTCTGCCGTCCTGGGCGCTGTGGATGTGGGGAGCAGCAAGATCTGCACCCTGCTGGCAGAGATAACCCCCGACGATGACATCCGCCTCCTCGGGGTGGGGGTGGCTGCTGCCCAGGGGGTACGCAAGGGCCTGGTGGACAACATCAAGGCCGCCACCGAGGCCATCGCCGCCTCCATCGAGCGGGCCGAGAGGGCCAGCGGCATGCGCCTACCCCCCTGCTTCGTCTCTATCAGCGGCAATCACCTGGCCTGCCTGAACCACAAGGGGGTGGCCACCGTCCCTGGCGGCCGACGGGCCATCCGCCATGAGGACATCCGCCGCGCCCTGGAAGACGCCCAGGCCGTCAGCCTGCCCAGCGACCGCGAGATCCTGCACATCATGCCCCGCTCCTTCGTGCTGGACGGCCAGGAGACGGTGAGCGACCCCATCGGCATGTTCGGCCAGCGGCTGGACGTGGAAGTCCACCTGGTGACGGCCTCCGTCACCGCCGTGCAGAACCTGTGCCAGGCCCTGGACGGAGCTGGCGTGCAGGTGGAGGCGCTGGTGGCCTCCCCCCTGGCCGCTGCCGAGGCCGTGCTGGAGGAAGAGGAGAAGCGCCACGGCGTGGTGGTCGTGGACATCGGTGGCGGCACCACCGATGTCGTCGTCTTCCTGGACGGGATGCCCTACCACACCGCCAGCCTGCCGGTGGGCGGTTATCACTTCACCCACGACCTGGTCTTGGGGCTGCGGGTGCCCTTCTCGGTGGCGGAAGAGGCCAAGCTGCGCTACGGGGCTGCCCTGCCCAGTCGAGTCAACCCTGAAGAGACGGTGGAGCTGGAGTCCTTCGGTGGGCAGCGCCACAAGAGCGTGCCCCGCCGGCGTCTGGCGGAAATCCTCCAGGCTCGGGCTGAGGAGGTCCTGGAGATGGTCTACCTGGACGTCCGCCGCGCCGGTTTCGATGACATGATCGCCGCCGGACTCGTGCTGACGGGGGGCACCGCCACTCTGCCAGGCCTGGACGAACTGGCCGAGCAGCTGCTGCACGTGCCGGTGCGCATCGGCCTGCCCAAGGGCACCTACGGCCTGGCCGATGCCGTCAGCGGGCCGGCCTTCGCCGCCAGCGTGGGCCTTCTGCGCTGGGCGGCCTACAGCGATGGCTGGACGGGGCCGTCGCGCGGTCGCCGCAGCGGCATCGCCGGCGTCGCAGCGGCCGGCGGCGGCCTGTGGGAGCGACTGAAGCGCTGGCTGAAGATCCTGGTACCGCAGTAGGAGAGAGGAAGAGACAGGAGGGGGTTATGGCAGGAAAGACATCGGAAGGCCGTCGGGGCGAGCTGGACGGGCTCCCCGCCATCAAGGTGGTGGGAGTGGGTGGAGGTGGCTGCAACGCCGTCAATCGCATGATCCAGGTAGGCATTCACGGCGTCGAGTTCATCGCCGTCAACACCGACGCCCAGGCCCTGATGCGCTGCGAGGCCGATGTCAAGATCCGCATCGGCGACCGCCTCACCAAGGGCCTCGGCGTGGGGGGAGACCCCGAGAAGGGACGCCAGGCCGCCGAGGAGTCCCTGGACGAACTGAAGGAGGCCCTCAAGGGCGCCGAGATGGTGTTCATCACTGCCGGCATGGGCGGCGGCACCGGCACCGGCGCTGCCCCCCTGGTGGCCCAGGTGGCGAGGCACGTGGGCGCCCTGACGGTGGCGGTGGTGACCAAGCCCTTCTCCTTCGAGGGGGCCAAGCGCCGCCGCAACGCCGAAGAGGGCATAAGCCGCCTGCGGGGCGAGGTGGACACCCTCATCGTCATCCCCAACGACCGCCTCCTGAGCGTGTGCGACCAGAAGACGACGCTGCAGGAGGCCTTCCTGCTGGCCGATGACATCCTGCGCCAGGGGATCCAGGGCATCGCCGAGCTGATAACGGTGCCTGGGGACATCAACCTGGACTTCGCCGACGTGCGCCGCATCATGGCCGACGCCGGCCCGGCCATGATGGCCATCGGTCGCGCCCGCGGCGAGAACCGGGCCGTGGAGGCCGCCCAGGCGGCCATTCGCAGCCCGCTGCTGGACGTGAGCATCCACGGCGCCAAGGGGGTGCTGTTCAACTTCACCTCCAACGGCAACATGTCCCTGCACGAGCTTAACATGGCGGCCCAGGTCATCACCGAGGTGGTGGACCCCGACGCCGAGATTATCTTCGGCACCGCCACCGACCCCAACCTGGATGACGAGGTGAAGATAACCCTCATCGCCGTGGGCTTCGAGCCGCAGATGGAGCGACGGCCCTCGGCCCAAGAGGACGACGAGTGGCGTCGGCTGCGCCACGAGATGCCCAACCTTTCGGACACCGACCTGCCCTCCTTTCTTCGGCGGGGGGTCAGTCTCCGCTAACTGAGCGCGTCGTGACGAGAGCGGGGGCGCCAGTGGGCCGCCCCCTCTCTCGTTTTCCACACCTTGTCTACAAGAGGGGTCAGTAAAGGCAGCTCGGGGGCCATCAGCGGGGCCATAACGGCCCCGGCAATGGCCCTACTTGACACAATTATGGGCCTGTGGACAAGGTGTGGACATAACACAAGATGTTGTGTCATGGCCCTTGACAGGCCCAAGATGTTGTGGTATCGTCTTTGGCGCCTTCAGCGAGAGGCGAGAATATGGAATGTCCGTTCTGTGGCCATCCTGAGTCGAGGGTGATGGACTCCCGTCCCGGGCCGGGCGGCATCCGGCGGCGGCGGGAGTGCCTGGCCTGCGGCCGTCGCTTCAGCACCATGGAGCGGGTGGAGCTGGAAAACGTGATGGTGGTGAAGAAGGACGGCCGTCGGGAGCCCTTCTCGCGCGAGAAGGTGCTGGCCGGGGTGCGCAAGGCCTGCGAGAAGCGGCCCATCCCCACCGGCGCCCTGGAGGAGCTGGTGGAGCGGGTGGAGCGGGAGGTCTACGCCCTGGGCAAGGCGGAGGTGCCCACCAGCTACATCGGCGACCTGGTGATGGAGGAGCTGCGGCGCCTGGACCGCATCGCCTACATCCGCTTCGCCAGCGTGTACCGGGCCTTCGCCGACGTGGACGAGCTGGAGCGGGAACTGGAGGCGTTGAAGGCCGGCTGGCCCCGCCCCGAAGTGCCCCCGGGCCAGCTGGTCCTGCTGCCGGAGGTGAGAAGGGAAGCTGATCGCGTGAGGTTGCGTCGTCTATCTCCGCAGAGCGGCAGGGGCCGGAGGCCCGTGGAGGGGAGGTGACTGGGATGCCCGATAGGCGAGCTGGCCGGGTTCCGCACGTCCGCGAGCGCGAGCCGGGGGGTGGCACGCAGCCGAGGTCTCGAACCGAGTCGGGCCGGTGGCGAAGGAAACGCAGCGATGCCGGCAAACCGCGACAGGGGCCGGCCTAAGGGATGCTCCCGGTCACGACGGGGCGGAAGGAGGTGACGACGGCGGACACAACGACCGGCGCTCGACAGCTTTCGTGAGCGGAGGAGGGCAACCATGTTGATCGAGGCACGGGGCCAGACAGAACAGCAGCACCGAACGGGGCAGCTGGCGCGCTTCTTCACCAGGCCGGGGGTGGACCCCTTCGACGAGGTGGAGTGGGAGCGGCGCACCGCCCTCATCGAGGGGCCCGACGGCAGACCCGTCTTCCAGCAGGAGGACGTGGAGTTCCCCAAGGCCTGGTCCCAGCAGGCCACCAACGTCGTCGCCTCCAAGTACTTCCGCGGGCCTCTGGGCACACCCCAGCGCGAGCGCTCCGTGAAGCAACTCATCGGCCGCGTGGTGGACACCATCGCCTCCTGGGGCCAGAAGGGCGGCTACTTCTCGTCCGAGGAGGAGATGGAGACCTTCCGCCAGGAGCTGAAGTTCCTCCTCCTGCACCAGTACGCCTGCTTCAACTCGCCCGTCTGGTTCAACGTGGGCATCGAGGAGCGCCCCCAGTGCTCCGCCTGCTTCATCCTCTCCATCGAGGACTCCATGGAGTCCATCCTGGACTGGTACAAGACGGAGGGGAAGATCTTCAAGGGCGGCTCGGGGGCTGGCATCAACCTCTCGCCCCTGCGCTCCTCCAAGGAGCGACTCTCCTCGGGCGGCGTCGCCTCGGGACCCGTCTCCTTCATGCGCGGGGCCGACGCCATCGCCGGCACCATCAAGTCGGGGGGCAAGACGCGACGGGCGGCCAAGATGGTCGTCCTGAACGTGGACCACCCCGACATCGAGGAGTTCATCTGGTGCAAGGCCAAGGAGGAGCGCAAGGCCCGCGCCCTGGTGCAGTCGGGCTGGGACCCCTCCCTGGACTCGGAGCTGTGGATCAGCATCCAGTACCAGAACGCCAACAACTCGGTGCGGGTGACCGACGAGTTCATGCGCGCCGTGCTGGAGGACGGCGAATGGCAGACGCGCTACGTCACCACCGGCGAGGTCTGCCAGACCTACCGCGCCCGCGACCTGCTGCGGCAGATGGCCCAGGCCGCCTGGGAGTGCGCCGACCCGGGCATCCAGTACGACACCACCATCAACGACTGGCACACCTGCCCCAACTCGGGGCGCATCAACGCCAGCAACCCCTGCTCCGAATACATGCACCTGGACGACTCGGCCTGCAACCTGGCCTCCCTCAACCTGCTCAAGTTCCTGCGCGAGGACGACACCTTCGACATCGAGGCCTTCAAGCAGGCGGTGGCGGTCGTGATCACCGCTCAGGAGATCATCGTCGACAACTCGTCCTACCCCACCGAGAAGATCGAGCGCAACGCCCGCGACTACCGCCAGCTGGGCCTGGGCTACTCTAACCTGGGCGCCCTGCTCATGACCCTGGGCCTCCCCTACGACTCGGAGGAGGGGCGGGCCTACGCCGCCGCCCTGACGGCCCTCATGACCGGCCACGCCTATGCCGTCTCGGCCCGCATCGCCGCCCGCATGGGCCCCTTCGCCGGATACGAGCGCAACCGGGAGCCCATGCTGAGGGTCATCCGCAAGCACCGGGAGCACGCCTATCGCATCTACGAGCTGGGGCGCTACGGCCGCCTGGCCCCGGCGCCGGAACCCGGCGAGCCGGAGTGGACGGCACGGGTGCCGGGCCTGCGCGACCTGGTGGCGGCGGCGCAGGCGGCCTGGGACGAGGCCCTGGCCCTGGGCGAGGAGCACGGCTACCGCAACGCCCAGGTGAGCGTCATCGCCCCCACCGGCACCATCAGCTTCATGATGGACTGCGACACCACCGGCATCGAGCCGGAGCTGGCGCTGGTCAAATACAAGGCACTGGTGGGCGGGGGCGTCATGCGTCTGGTGAACCGCGCCGTTCCCAGGGCGCTCCGGCGGCTGGGATACTCGCCGGAGCAGATCGAGGAGATCATGGCCTACATCGACTCCCGCGGCACCATCGAGGGGGCGCCCCACCTGCGGGAGGAGCACCTGCCGGTGTTCGACTGCGCCTTCAAGGCCCCCGGGGGCCAGCGCTCCATCCACTGGATGGGGCACATCCGCATGATGGGTGCCGTGCAGCCCTTCATTTCGGGTGCCATTTCCAAGACGGTGAACCTGCCCGAGGACGCTACCGTTGAGGACGTAGAGCAGGCCTTCATCGAGGGGTGGCGGCACGGGCTGAAGGCGCTGGCCATCTACCGCGACAACTCCAAGAACGTGCGGGTGCTGACCACCCGCAAGGAGGACGTAGAGGGCAAGAAGGAGGAGCCGAGGCCGGTGCGCAGGCGCCTGCCCGACACTCGCAGGTCCCTCACCCACAAGTTCTCCATCGAGGGGCACGAGGGCTACATCACGGTGGGCCTCTACGAGGACGGGTCGCCGGGGGAGATCTTCATCACCATGGCCAAGGAGGGGAGCACCCTCTCGGGCACCATGGACGCCTTCGCTACGGCCATCTCCCTGGCCCTGCAGTACGGGGTTCCCCTGCGGGACCTGGTCTACAAGTTCAGCCACATGCGCTTCGAGCCCTCGGGCCGCACCGAGAACCCGGAGATTCCGGTGGCCCAGAGCATCGTGGACTACATCTTCCGCTGGCTGGCCTCCCAGTTCCTGTCGGAGGAGGAGAAGGAGGAGCTGGGGGTGCTCTCGCCGGCGGTGCGGGAGAAGCTGTCGCGGGAAGGGCCGAAGCAGCTGGCCCTGCCCGTAGTGGAGGCCCGGGCCAACGGCCACGGCCGCGACGACGCGCCGCCCTGTCCGGCCTGCGGCTGGATCATGGTGCGTCGGGGCGCCTGCTACTGCTGCGACAACTGCGGCACCACCACCGGGTGCGGGTAAGATCGCGCCCTGCGGCGCGGATGGGGCGCGTGTATCGTTCGAGGGGGTCGGGGGGCCGCATACCCCCGACCTCCTCGGCTTTCCACGCCGGCCCAGCAGACAGCGGAACCGCAGCGACCGCTTATAATTGAGCCGTGATCAGGCTCAAGCGCGCCTACGACCCCCCGGCACCCGAGGACGGCGAGCGCTATCTGGTGGACCGCCTCTGGCCCCGCGGCCTGAGCCGGGACGCCCTGCAGCTGCAGGGGTGGCTGCGCGACCTGGCCCCCAGCGACGACCTGCGACGTTGGTTCGGGCACGACTCGGCCAGGTGGTCCCAGTTCCAGCAGCGTTACCGTCAGGAGCTGCAGGAGCCGGCGAAGCAGGCGCTGCTGCGCCAGCTGGCCGAGAGGGCCCGTAACGGCACCGTGACCCTCGTCTATGCCGCCCAGGACCAGGAGCACAACAACGCTGTCGTCCTGAAGCGGGTCCTGGAAGAGATGCTGGCGGGCGAAACATGAGCTGGCCCCTCGACGACCGTGAGCTGGCATGGCAGGTCGTCCACGAGGCGGGGGACGCCGTCATCGTCGCCGACCGCGAAGGTGTCATCCGCCTCTGGAACCGCCGGGCTGAGGAGATGTTCGGCTATTCGGCCAGCGAAGCCCTAGGGCGAACGCTGGACATCATCATCCCGGAACGGCACCGGGAGCGCCACTGGGAAGGCTATCGACGGGTCATGGCCACCGGCGAGACCAAGTATGGACGTGGATCCCTCCTCTCAGTGCCGGCCCTGCGAAAGGACGGCTCGCGGCTTTCGGTCGAGTTCACCATAACCCTTCTCAAGGGAGACGATGGCCAGGTGGAAGGCATCGCTGCCGTCATGCGCGACGTGACGGAGCGGTGGCAGCAGGAGCGGGCGCTGCGGGAGCGCATCGCCGAGCTGGAGTCGCGCCTGGCCCGGACAGAGACGCCGCAGTCCTGACCGCCGCGTTAGCCGTTAGAGAAAGCCTCTATAGTGCTATACTGGCACTGGTGATGGCCCGTGGCCGAGATAGCCCTCAGCGATAACGCCCGCATCGTCCTCGAGCGACGGTACCTGGCCAAGGACGAGTCGGGCCGTCCGGTGGAGACGCCGGAGGCCATGTTCCGCCGCGTGGCCCACAACATCGCCCAGGCGGAGCTGCTCTACCAGCCGTTGGAGGACCCCCAGCGGGCCGCCTACTGGGAGGAAGAGTTCTTTCAGGTGATGGCCCGCCTGGAGTTCCTGCCCAACTCGCCCACCCTCATGAACGCGGGCCGCGAGCTGCAGCAATTGGCGGCCTGCTTCGTGCTGCCGGTGGAGGACTCCATCGAGGGCATCTTCGATGCCATCAAGTACACAGCCATCATCCACAAGACAGGGGGCGGCACCGGCTTCTCCTTCTCGCGGCTGCGGCCCGAGGGCGACCGGGTGCGCACGACCATGGGCGTGGCCTCCGGGCCCGTGTCCTTCCTGAAGGTGTTCGACGCCGCTACCGAGGCCATCAAGCAGGGTGGAACGCGTCGGGGGGCCAACATGGGCATCCTGGACGTGACCCATCCCGACATCGAGAAGTTCATCACCCTCAAGGCCGATCTGCGCACCCTGACCAACTTCAACATCTCGGTGGCGGTGACGGACGAGTTCATGCGGGCGGTGGAGGAGGACAGGGAATACGAGCTGATAAACCCGCGCACGGGCCAGGCGGTGGGCCGGCGAAGGGCGCGACACATCTTCGACCTGATGGTGGAGAACGCCTGGCTGTGCGGGGACCCGGGGCTGGTGTTCCTGGACCGCATCAACGCCGACAACCCCACGCCGCACCTGGGCCGCATCGAGGCTACCAACCCCTGCCTGCCGGCTGACACCTGGGTCATGACCGATGAGGGCCCCAGACAGGTGCGAGAGCTGGTCGGCCGCCCGTGCCGGCTTCTGGTCCACGGTCGGGCCTTCGCCAGCGGCGACGACGGCTTCTTCTCCACGGGCGTCCGCCCGCTGGTCCGTATAGAGACACAGGAGGGATACTCGTTGCGCGCTACTCCCGACCACCCGGTGCGACGGGTGAGGCGACTCACCCGCTACGTCCGGGAGGAGGAATGGGTGCCAGCGGGGGCGCTGCGTCCCGGTGACCTCATCGTCCTCAACGACCACCGGCAGGCAGCGGCATGGCCTGGGACCTACGGCGAGGCCGAGGGCTACCTAATGGGGCTGCTGATAGGCGATGGCACCCTGAAAGAGGACAAAGCCGTGCTCTCGGTCTGGACGCCCGCTGCCAGCGAGGAGGGGGTGATGGCCGCTGCTGCCGCTGGTGCACGGATGCTCCCCCACCGGAGGGATTTTCGCGGCTGGGTCCGCGCCCGCCCCAACGAGTGGCGGCTCTCCCTGGCGGCTGTGCGCCGCCTGGCCATGGCCCTGGGCATGGCCCCTGGCTCGAAGCGGATAACGCCCGAGATCGAGCGAACCTCGTCCGACTTCTATCGCGGCTTCCTGCGTGGCCTCTTCGATAGCGATGGCTCGGTGCAGGGCAGCCAGCGCAAGGGCGTCAGCATACGCCTGGCCCAGAGTGACCTGGAGTCCCTGCGCGCTGTCCAGCGCATGCTCCTGCGGCTGGGCATCGTCAGCAAGCTATACTTGCGGCGTGCCGCAGGGACCTCTCTGCTCCCCGACGGTCGCGGTGGCAGGCGATCCTATCGCACCCGTGCTCAATACGAACTGGTCATCTCCGGCGAGAACATTTTTCGCTACGCCGAGCTGATCGGATTCGCCGACCCGGGCAAGCGGCGCCGGCTTGATGACCTCCTCGCCCGCTACCGGAGGCGGGCCAACCGAGAACGCTTCGTTGCCAGGGTATCGGCGGTGGTACCAGACGGTCGAGAGCCGGTGTACGACGTGCGGGTGCCGGGGGCCAACGCCTTCGACGCCAACGGCGTGCTGGTGCACAACTGCGGAGAGCAGCCGTTGCTGCCCTACGAATCGTGCACGCTGGGCTCCATCAACCTGGCCAAGTTCGTGAGGGTCGACGGCGGGAGGCCCCGCATCGACTGGGAGCGGCTTGCCAGGGTGGTGCCCGTCTGCGTCCGTTTCCTCGACAACGTCATCGATATGAACCGGTACCCGATCCCCCAGATCGAGGAGGCCACCAAGCGCACTCGCAAGATCGGCCTGGGGGTCATGGGCTGGCACGATCTCCTGCTACAGCTACGCATCCCCTATGACTCGGAGGAGGCCCTTTCCCTGGCCGAGGAAGTGATGCGCTTCATTCAGGAAAAGGCCAACGAGGCCTCCCTGGCCCTGGGAGAGGAGCGGGGCCCCTATCCTGCCTGGGAAGGCTCCCGCCACTATCCCGCTTTCCCGTACCGCAACGCCACCCGCACCACCATCGCCCCCACCGGCACTATCTCCATCATCGCCGACTGCTCTTCGGGCATCGAGCCGCTGTTCTCTCTGGCCTTCTTCCGCCATCATTACCTGGATCCCTCCGACCCTAGCAAGCTCACCCGCCTGCGGGAGGTCAACAAGCACTTTGTGGCCGTGGCGCAGGAGGAGGGCTTCTACTCCGAGGAGCTGCTGGACTACCTGGCGGCCGGCGGTCGGCTGCGCGACCGTCCCGAGGTGCCCGACTGGGCCAAGCGTCTGTTCGTCACTGCCCACGACATCGCTCCCGAGTGGCACGTGCGCATGCAGGCCGCCTTCCAGCGCCACACCGACAACGCCGTGTCCAAGACCATCAACTTTCCCCGCGAGGCAACCAAAGAGGATGTGGCCAGGGCCTACTGGCTGGCCTACCGCGAGGGCGTCAAGGGCATCACTGTCTACCGTGAGGGGTCGAGGGAGATTTCGGTGCTGTCCCACGCGACCGCCAACGTACGCGGCCCGGAGCAGGAGACGCCCGAGGTGGCCCGCGAGATGGGGGGCCTGCCCAGCCGCCCCCGGCCCTATCGGGAGCGATTGCCCGACGAACGTCGCTCCATCACCCACAAGTTCCAGGTGGGGGACCAGGAGGGCTATATAACGGTGGGCCTCTACGACGACGGTCGGCCGGGCGAGATCTTCATCAAGATGGCCAAGGAAGGGTCCACCGTGTCGGGGCTCATGGACGCGGTGGCCCTCCTGACATCGGTGGCCCTGCAATACGGGGTGCCCATTGAGGACTTGGCCCGCAAGCTCAAGAACACCCGCTTCGAGCCTTACGGCCCCACCAACAACCCGCGCATCCCCTGGGCCACGTCGGTACTGGACTATATCTTCCGCTGGTTGGAGATGAAGTTCGGACAGGGAGGACGGGCCTCCTCTCGCCCCGACGAGCCTATCGACCCCGCCGTGCGTCCTGCCGAGGAGACTGGCATGACCTGCCCCGACTGCGGCGCCCTCCTGGTCTACCAGGAAGGGTGCCTGCTGTGCCGTTCCTGCGGTTACAATAAGTGCGGCTAACGTCCGGTCGGAGACGATGGAGCAGCCTGCGGCCACAATGGCCCTCCCTCGCTACGAGTATGCGCGTCTGCGCCTTCTGCCCAATCTCGTCATGTTCGGGCTGTCGCTGCTGTTTGGCTGGCGTCGCTCCTTCGCTGGCGACGGTGCCCTCCTGATGAAGGTCAATCCGTTCCCGCGGCGGGTGGAGGGCATCGAGAACGTGCCCGAGTCAGGCCGCTTCGTCCTGGTCATGAACCACTTCGACCGTCCCGGCCTGCACCCCTATCACTGCGCGATGATGGTCAGCTGCTTCCTGAAACAGCATCGACCCGATGTTCCCGAGGTGCGCTGGACTTTCACCAGCGAGTTGCACGGACGGCGCATCGGCCCCTTCCCCATTCCTCTGTCCCTCATTCGCTGGGTGTTCCGTCGCATCGCCAGGGTCTACAACCTGGTGGTCATGCCCCGGCGCGAGGAGCTGGTCATGGGGCGGGCGGCTGCCCTGCGCACTCTGCTGCGGGCACTGGACGAGGCGCCTATCGGGATCACGCCGGAGGCGCGGGGGTCCGGGCGGCTGGTGGAGCCGCCCCGGGGCAGCGGCCTGTTTCTGCTTTCTCTGGCCCGCCGCGGCGTCCCCTTCTTGCCTGTGGCCGTCTGGGAAGAGGACACGACGCTGGTCTTCCGCTTCGGGCCGCCCTTCCGGCTCTCGGTCCCCGACGGGCTGCCGCGGGAGGAGGCCGATCGCCTGGCCCGCGAGCGGGTCATGACCGCCATCGGCGTCCTGATGCCTCCCGATTGGTGGGGCGAGTACGCGGAGGCGGTGACGCGGGCCTCGGCTGCCCCCGAGGCGGGCCGTGGGTAGGGTGGCGGCGGTGGCCTGGACGAAGGCGCGAAGGCCCCTGCGACTCCTGCGCACCCCCTGGGCGTTCCAGATCCTGGCCACGGCCCTGTTCGTGGGCCTGGTCATCTGGCAGATCGACCTGCGAAAGGTAGGCGACTCGCTGCGCGATGCCCATTACGGCTGGGCGGCCCTGGCCCTGGCGGTCAACCTGGTGACCAAGGCTGTGGACACGCTCCGCTGGCAGGTGTATCTGTCCAGGGTCGGGCAGGCACCCTACTGGGGGCTGCTGGGCGCCTTCCTCATCGGCAACCTGCTCAATAACCTGCTGCCCATGCGGGCGGGCGATGTGGCCCGCATCCAGATCGTCGCCAACCGTTACGGCCTGTCGCGGGCCGGACTGGCATCTTCGGTCTTCGTGGTGGAGGCGCTGCTGGACGGCGTCACCTTTTTGGTCTTGCTGGCGGTGGGGCTGGCGGTGCTGGACCTGGGCTTTGTGCCGCCGGCCCTGCTGTGGAGCGTGGCTGTGGCCTCGGGCGGCGGCTTTGTGGCAGCGGTGATGGCCAGCGCCCTCCTGCCCCGACATGCCCCGCGCTGGCGCTGGCTCAACAGGCTGCCCCACTGGCTCCGGTCGGGCCTCCAGGAGGGCTGGCCCCGTTTCCTGGACGGCCTGGAGACCATGCGCAACTGGCGTCTCCTGCTGACGGCCATGCTTCTGAACTTCGTGGGCTGGGGATCGCAGGTGCTCAACTTCGCCCTCTTCGGCCTGGCCTTCGGGCTGGATGTGCCCCTCGTGGCCTTCATCGTGGTCATGATCGCAGCCAATCTGGTCTCGGCGTTTCCCATCACCTTCGAGAACATCGGCACCTACGAGGCGGTGCTGCTGGGGGTGCTGGCGGCCTGGGACGTGCCCAACGAGCGGGCCTTGGCCTATGCTATCGCCACTCACCTGCTCACCAATCTGTGGGTCATCGGTGTGGGAGTGCTGGCCCTGTGGCTGATGAAGGTGAGGCCGCGGGACATCCTGTCGCTAGTGCGGGAGAAGGGGCCAGCGCCCATGCCCGCTCCACCTGGCCAGGGATAGGGCTGTGCCGGGCGAGCCGCTGCTGCTCCTCATCGCTCTGCATCTGCGCAGCATGCTGGCAATGGCGTCCCTGTTCTGGCGCGTGAGAAGGCTGGAGCGCGAGCTGCGAGCCCTGCCGGGCGTGCTGCGTGTCCATCGCTGGGTCTCGCGTCGCAGCCTTCTGCTGACCGTCTGGTGTGAGGGGCCGGAGGCGGCCGACGCCTGTCTGGCCTCCCCCGGCCTGGCCTCGCTGGCGCAACGAGCGGGAGAGGGGAGGCAGGTGCGGCTCTGGGCGGAGCGTTACGCCCTTCTGCCCGGGGCCCTTCACCTGGGCGCCCGGGGCGCCCCTCCGGCGTCAGCGGACGCGCAGGGCGATGGCGACGGCCCCGAAGGGCGGGAAGGCCTGGCTGGCCGATACCAGGCCTGAAGCGGCGTCCATATCGATGGGGCCGCACCCTCGCCCGGGCGGGACGCCCGAACAGACATGCACCATCTGGCCGCCGAAGTATGCCACCCCCGACCACAGGGCCAGGTCCGAGACCTTGCCTGAGACCGGGCTGGCGTTCCAGGCTGCTACGCGCGCCCGGCCGAAGACTCCGATGGCCGTCACATAGAAGTTCCAGTCAGCGCCGCCGGGCCAGATGCGACGGCCCACAGCCCCGGCGGGCACCGGCTGGGAGCAGCCGGAAGCGTTGCATGCCTGCAGCTGGTAATAGACCACGCCCATGTCCCACCAGGGGACCCCTACAGCCAGGCTGCCAGGCGCCTCGGAGGCAGACACCTCGCGGCATGACACTGCTGCGGTGAAATCCGCGTCCAGGCTGGCGCAGAGGCGATAGGAGGCCACCCGTTGGGGCGGCTGCCAGGTCAGGCGGGCGCTCTCGCCGTCCTGGGGCGCGAGGGAGAGGAAGGACGGCGTTGCCGGCGGCCCTGCCGAGGGCGGTTGCCCCATCCGTAGCCTGCCAGAACCGAAGACGTTGTCCTTGCCGGGCGGCCCCAGGTCCACGGCCTGGGACTCCAGGAACTGCCGCAACTGAGGCGCCGACCAGCCAGGGTTGGCCTCCACGAGCAGGGCGGCGGCGCCGGCCACGTGCGGCGCCGAGGCCGAAGTGCCGGCGAACCCGCCGGGCCCGTAGGAGACGGTGGAGACGCGGTCGGGTGCCACCAGGTCGGGCTTGACCCGGCCGTCCCACGTCGGCCCCTGGGAGCTGAAGTTCTCGATGACGCTGGGGCTGCCCACGGGCACAGCCCCTACTGTCAGGGTCGTAGGACGGTCGGCGGGAGGCAGGACACTGCCTGCCGGCTCGAGGTACTGCAGGCTGCCCGGGCCCAGGAGCAGCAACCGCAGGCGCCTCGGTTGCGCCTCGGGTCGCTTCCGCACGGCGATGTAGAGGCGTCGGTCCAAGGTGGTGACGGAGGCGATATCCACCACTTCCCTGGGGACGGCCCCGCCCGAACAGTCCTGGCGGTCATCGGAGGCGATGACCCGAGGTTGTCCGACGGAATCGAAGTAGCCCACCAGCAGGGCGTAGTCCTGGCAGGCCCCTCCCCAGGTGTCGTCCCAGAGCAGTATCAGCGTCACGCAGGAGGCGCTGTTGGAAGACAGCACCAGGTCGTTGGTGTCGTCGCCGTGAGAGAAGTCCAGAAGCCCGTCGCCGTCCACATCGCTCCAGGCGCCTGCCCAGTGGGAGTCGGCCGAATTGCCGGCCGAATTGACCCAGAGGACGCCTGCGCTGGCTGCCCGGTCCACCGAATCGACGAAGATATCGAAGGAGCTGCCCGTCGTCCCGTAGGGACGGGCGCCGGGGAAGCCGGCCGAGAAGTTGACCACCTGCACCCCCTGCCCTAGGAGCCAGTCCACCGCCTGGGCCAGCTCGATGCTGGTATCGGCCTGGGCCAGGAAGAGCCGTGCGCCGGGTGCCACGTCGGCCACGATCTCGGCCACGGCCGTGCCATGGCGGTCCAGGAGGGGGGAGTCGCAGGGGTCGGGCGGGCGTGGGCTGGTGAAGTCACGGAAGACGACGTCGGCCGGCAGCTCGTTGCCCAGGAGCTGCTGGTACCCACCGAAGGTGTCGACGATGCCGACCCTGGCGCCGCGTCCGCTGAAGCCGGCCCGCTGCCAATCGCCGCTGCCCAGGAGGGAAGCGCCCTCGGAAACGATGGCCTGGGGCCGAAGGCGCAGCGGGCGTCGCACGGCCACTACCGCTGAATCCTGGGCCAGTTCTGTAAGGGCGGCAGCCGGCATTAGCGCCTGCATCAGGCGGCCGTAGCTGGCCTGGACTTCGCCTCCCAGCAGTTCGATGGCCCCTCGCGCTTCAGGCTCTTTGCCGGGACTGGCCTCTACCTCCACCTGTACCTGGTGGCCCCCTGGGAGCGCCTGAGGCATGGCCAGGGCATCGGTGCCGGCTGCCTGCGTGAGGCGATAGAGAGAGGACTCGAGTTTGGGGGGAGGCTGAGGAGGGTCGACCGTCCTGAGGAGGGCCTCCATCCGCTGCTGAGGCGGGGCCTCCGCGCTGGCCGTAGCGGCCCCGTCGGCCAGGAAGAAGGCGATGGCCAGCAGCAGGAGCGTCGCGGACGGTATCCTCACAACCTTGTATACGAGTATAGGGCGCCCTGGGCGTTGCGTCTCGGTGAAAACCTTGACCGCTCTGCAGCCCTTGCCTAGAGTGGGAACGGGGTCGGGGTGTAGCTCAGCCTGGTAGAGCACCTGGTTTGGGGCCAGGAGGTCGCCGGTTCAAATCCGGCCACCCCGACCAGCATTGGCCGTCTCCACCTGCAGGGGCCAGGTCTCGAGGCGGGTCAGGCGTTCACCTCCAGCCCGAGGTGTCACATCCGCTTGGCCAGACGTGTCCCGTCGGACGCTGGACAGGTTTCCGTGACGCGGTTAACATCGGGGCGGCCCATGCTCGTCTCCAGGGTGGTGGCCGACCCCCGCCGACTGCGACGCTTCGTGCGGTTCGTCGCCCCTTCGCCCGATGCCCAGGCGCTGGATGCCTGGCTAGGCCCCGGTGTCCTCACCCGCGCCCTGGCCCCCAGGGTGCGCCGGCTGGTGGCTGTCCAGCGGGACGACCTGCCGCCGCGCTGGCGTCGGCCAGCCAATGTGGAGGTGGTGAGGGTGGCTGGCCTCTCTCCCGAGTTGCCCTTTCCCGACGAGGTCTTCGACCTGGTCACCTGCGGTCGGCCCTTCCACCACTTCCCCCGGCCGCTGGAGGTGTTAGGCGAGTTGTGGCGAGTGTGCAGGCCGGGGGGATGGCTGGCCCTGGAGGAGACCGTCGCCCACGAGCAGGAGGTGCGGGCCCGCTACCAGGACCGACTGGAGCGACTGCGGGACCGCTCCCATCCCCGCTACTTCCGACTGAGCGAGCTGGTCCATCTGCTGGGGGAGGCTGGCTTCCTGGTGCGCCGCCTGCAGGTCCAGGACCTGCAGCGAGAGTTCAACGAGTGGTTGCTGGGGGCGCGCCCGCGGCCCCAGAAGGTGGAACTGATGCGGCGCCTCATGACGGGCGGGCAGGAGGCCGACCTGAGCGGACTCGACATAAAACAGGTGGACGACACCTTCGTCTTCACGCAGAGGCTCGCCTGGCTGGTGGCGGAGCGGGTGGGCTAGCTGCGGCCCTTGCGAAGGGAAGAGATGATCTTCAGCCCTTCCTCGTCGCCCAAGAGCTCCCGCCGCAGCTCGAAGATCTGGTCGCGCAGCAGGGCCGCCTTTTCGAACTCCAGGTTGCGGGCCGCCTCCTTCATCTGCCGCTCCAGGTCCTTGATGAGGCGGGCCAGCTCGTCCTTGGGCAGGGGGCCGGTGCGCCAGGCGGGCCTCTCTTCGGCCACCTGTCGGACCCGGTCGGTCAAGTCGCGCACCGCCTTACGGATGGACTCGGGGCGGATGCCATGTCGGGCGTTGTATTCCAGCTGGACGCGGCGGCGTCGCTCCGTCTCCTCGATGGCCTTGCGCATGGACTCGGTGATGGTGTCGGCGTACATGATGACCTTGCCGTTGACGTGGCGGGCGGCCCGGCCCATGGTCTGGATGAGGGACCACTCGGACCGCAGGTAGCCTTCCTTGTCGGCGTCCAGGATGGCCACCAGGCTCACCTCGGGCAGGTCCAGACCCTCCCTGAGCAGGTTGATGCCCACCACCACGTCGTAGACGCCCAGGCGCAGGTCGCGCAGTATCTCCACCCGCTCCAGGGTCTCGATCTCCGAGTGCAGGTAGTGGGTCTTGATGCCCATCTCCTGCAGGTAGTCGGCCAGGTTCTCGGCCATCTTCTTGGTCAGGGTGGTGACCAGCGCCCGCTCTCCCCGTTCCACCCGCAGGCGTATCTCGTGTAGCAGGTCGTCGATCTGGCCCCGGGTGGGCCGCACCTCCACCTCCGGGTCGGGGATGCCGGTGGGCCGCACCAGTTGCTCCACCACCTGCTCCGACACCTCGTATTCCCAGGGGCCGGGCGTGGCCGAGACGTATATCACCTGGTTGATGTGTCCCAGGAACTCCTGGAAGCTGAGAGGGCGGTTGTCCACCGCCGAGGGCAGGCGGAAGCCGTAGTCGGCCAGGGTCTGCTTGCGGGCCACGTCGCCGTTGTACATCCCCCGGATCTGAGGGATGGCCAGATGCGACTCGTCGATGATCATCAGGTAGTCGTCGGGGAAGTAGTCCAGCAGGGTCCAGGGGGTGGAGCCGCAGGCCTCGGCCCAGGTGTTCTTGGGGCGATGGCGACGGGCCAGGTGACAGGCGTAGTTCTCGATGCCGGCGCAGTAGCCCTGCTCCCTCAGGCACTCGATGTCGTAGCGGGTTCGCTCCCACAGCCGCTGGGCCTCCAGCAGCTTGCCCTGCTGGCGGAACCACTCCACCCTCTCCTCCAGCTCGCGCTCTATGTCGCGGATGGCTGCCTCCAGCTTGTCCTGGGAGGTGACGAAGTGCTTGGCGGGGTATATCTCTATCTCATCCAGCTCGCCCAAGACCTCGCCGGTGAGGGGGTCTATCTGCAGGATGCGCTCCACCTCGTCGCCCCAGAAGTCTATGCGCACCGCCAGCTCCTCGTAGGCGGGCATGATAGTGAGGGAGTCGCCCCGCAGGCGGAACTTGCCCCGCACCAGGTTGTAGTCGTTGCGTTCGTACTGCATGTCCACCAGCCGCCGCAACACCCGCTGACGGTTGGAGTGTTCCCCTTTCCTCAGACGTAGGACGAACTCGTAGTACTCGCTGGGCTCGCCCAGGCCGTAGATGCACGACACGGAGGCGACGATGATGACGTCGCGGCGGGTGAAGAGCGCCCGGGTGGCGGCATGGCGCAGCTTGTCGATCTCCTCGTTGATGTCGGCGTCCTTGGCGATGTAGGTATCGGTGCGGGGGATATATGCTTCCGGCTGGTAGTAGTCGTAGTAGGAGACGAAGTATTCGACCGCGTTGTGGGGGAAGAACTCGCGGAACTCGGCGTAGAGCTGGGCGGCCAGGGTCTTGTTGGGGGAGATGACCAGGGTGGGCCGTCCCCAGCGGGCGATGACGTTGGCCATGGTGAAGGTCTTGCCGGAGCCGGTGACCCCCAGGAGGGTCTGGTGCTTGTAGCCCTTGCGCAGCCCCTCCAGCAGCTTTTCGACTGCCTGGGGCTGGTCGCCCGTCATCTGGAAGGGCGCCACGAGCTCAAAAGCGGTCATACCCGTGTACATTCTATCAGTTAGAATGGCAAGGCAGGGGGACGGCGACGAAGGGGGGCAGGGAGGCATGGAACTGCTAATCGGCACCGATAACGGACTCCACCGCCTGGGTGCCCGGCAGGGAGTAGAGCTGGAGGGGCACGCCGTCACAGCCCTGGCGCGGGCTGGCGCTGACCTCTGGGCCATCCTGGACGGACAGGCAGTCTGGCTCAAACAGGGCGATGGCCCCTGGCGTCGGGAGGCGGACAGCCCGGGCTGGCGCCTGCATTGCCTGCTGCCGTCCACGGCAGGGCTACTGGTGGGCAGTGCCGAGGCCCACCTGCTGCGCCTGGAAGATGGCGGTCTGGAGGTGGTGCGTCCCTTCGAGGAAGTGGAAGGGCGCCAGGACTGGTTCACGCCCTGGGGCGGGCCGCCCGACACCCGCTCCATGGCCCAGGACGCCCAGGGCAACATCTACGTCAACGTCCACGTGGGTGGCATCGTCCGCTCCCGCGACGAGGCCCGTTCCTGGCACCCGACCATCGACATCAATGCCGACGTCCATCAGGTAGTGGTGCACGAGGGCTGGCGGGGACTGGTGGTAGCCCCCTGCGCCCGCGGCCTGGCCGTCAGCACTGACGGAGGCGATTCCTGGGACATCCTGAGCGAGGGGCTGCACGGGAGCTACATGCGGGCGGCGGCTGTGGCCGAGGACGTGGCCGTGGCCAGCGCTTCCCTGGGGCCCTATCGCGGCCGCGACCAGCGGGCCGCCCTCTACCGACTCCCCCTGGAGGCCACCGACCGCCTGGAGCGCTGTCGGGAGGGCCTGCCTGAGTGGTTCGGCGATAACATCGATACTCACTGCCTGGCTGCCCTGGGCAAGGCGGTGGCCTTCGGCACCAGCGAGGGCGAGGTCTACCTGTCAGAGGACAAGGGGCTAAGCTGGACAAAGGTGGCCGAGGGCCTGCCGGCCATCCGTTGCCTGCTCATTCTCTGAGGCCGGGCGCCTCCCTCTCCAGGCGCTCCAGGTGCTCCAGCAACACTGGCCGGGGCACCAGCAGGCGCAGGACCAGAAGGGCCGCGATGGCCACGAGGGCATCGTCGAGGTGGCCGGCGACGGGGATGAAGTCGGGCACCAGGTCGATGGGGCTGGCCAGGTAGGCTGCCAGGCCCAGCAGCACCAGCTTGGGGAGGAGGCCGGTGCGACGGTCACGGACCAGTGCCCATAAGAGGCGTCCCTTGTCCCGCAGCGACAGCGACAGGATGCGACGGCCGAGGGTGGCAGCAGGCATCGAGCGGCTCACGGGTCTCCACCTCCTCAGCGGGCCAGTCGGCTGAGAACAGCCCGTAGCTTTTCTTCCAGGGGCGCGTCGGCGGGGAGGTCGGCGGAGCGCAGGGCCTCCCGGGCCTCTTCGCGGCTGTAGCCCAGGGCCTGTAGCGCCTGCACCAGCTCTTGCTGGTCGGCCGGAACCGAGGGGGCGGCCAGCTTCCCTCGCAGCTCGAGGACGATGCGCCCTGCCAGCTTCCGTCCCACTCCAGGGGCGCGGGCCAGCGCATCGGCATCGCCCTGCTCGATGGCCTCGGACAGGGCATCGGGCCCCAGGGCCGAGAGGAGGGCCAGGGCAGACCTGGGGCCCACGCCGCTGACGCCCAACAGCGTCTCGAACAGCTCGCGCTCGCGGGCGCTGGAGAACCCATAGAGGTCGATGCCGTCTTCCCTCACCAGCAGATGGGTGAAGAGGGAAACCCTCTCACCCTCCCGGGCCGATGCGGCTAGCGGCAGCGGCACCGTCACCTGCAGGCCGATGCCCCCCACCTGGATCACCAGCCATCCCGGCCCCTTCTCCGTCACCTCGCCCTGTAGGCGGGCGATGGGGCTCATGCTCTTCCCCCCGTCGCCAGCCCCAGGGCCGCCGAGGCCGAACGCCGCAGGCAGTGGCAGATGGCCACCGCCAGGGCATCGGTGGCGTCGGTCGGCGTGGGGGTCTGCGGCAGGTCGAGGAGAGCGCGCACCATGTTGGCCACCTGGGACTTGTCGCCGAGGCCATAAGTCGCCACTGCCCGCTTCACCTCCAGAGGGCGGTACAAAGCCACGGGCAGGCCAGCCTGGGCCGCTGCCAGCAGGGCCATGGCGCGCACCTGTCCGATGGTGATGGCTGCCCTCACCTGGCCGACGTAGAAGTCCTCCACCGCCATTTCGTGGGGCTGAAGCTCGGCGATGGCCTCCGAGATGGCCTCGTAGAGATCTCTGAGGCGCAGGGGCAGGGGCAGTCGGCTGGGGAGGCGCCAGACGCCGTAGGGCCCAGCCTGGAGGCCCCCTCCGGAGGCTACCACCAGACCGTACCCGGTCACGAGGCTACCTGGGTCGATGCCCAGCACCCGCAGGGGCTGCCCTTCCGGGGCCACGGGGCACCTGCTCAGCGGCTGGCGTACTCCATGAGCACCGAGTCGGGGAACTCGGCGTTGGAGTAGACCCGCTGCACGTCCTCCAGCTCCTCGAGGGCGTCCAGGAGCTTCAGCACCTGCACAGCCGTCTTCTCGTCCAGCGGGACGCTGGTCTTGGGGAGCATAGTCAGCTCGGCCGAGACCACCCTGACCCCGCGCTCCTGGAGCGAGTCCCTCACCTGGGCGAGCTCGGAGGGGGCGGTGTAGACCTCGATGCGGCCGTCCTCCACTTTGACGTCCTCGGCGCCGGCGTCGATGGCCAGCAGGGCCAGTTCATCGCTGTCCTGCCCGCTATCGGCCTCGATGACGATGACGCCACGGCTTTCGAACTGCCAGGATACGCAGCCGGCCTCGCCCAGGCTGCCGCCGTTGCGGGTGAGGACCTGCCGGACCTCCGACACGGTGCGGTTGCGATTGTCGGTCAGGGCATCGATCATGATGGCTACGCCGCCAGGGCCGTAGCCCTCGAAGCGCACCTCCTGGTACTGGGAGGCCTCCTCGTCAGCGCCGGTGGCCCGCTTGATGGCCCGCTCGATGGTGTCCAGGGGCATGTTCTGCTCGCGGGCGCGCTCGATGGCCAGGCGCAGGCGGGGATTCAGGTCAGGGTCGGGGCCTCCCTCGCGAGCAGCCACCGTTATCTCCCGCACCAGCTTGGAGAAGAGCTGGCCCCGCTTGGCATCGTTGGCCCACTTCTGGCGCTTGATCTGGGACCAGTGAGAGTGTCCACCCATAGCTCCGCACCTTCCGACCCGAGGTTGATTTTGTCGATGGCTCCCTATTCCGCCCCCAGTCCCAGGCCATTGTAGCGTCGGCCCGCCGAGGGCGTCAAAAACGTAGCTCGGGGCTTTACGGCTCGATGAGGGCGTTGTCGATGAGGCGGGCGGGGCCGACGCGGGCCGCCAGCAGGACCAGCGCCGGCCCCTCGATGCGCTCCAGCTCGGCCAGCGTCTCGGGGTGGGCGACGCTAACGTAGTCCAGCTCTACCCCGGGCGAGCAGCGGAGGAAGCTTTCCAGCCGCTGCCTCAGCTCGGCGGCGTCGCGCAACCCCTCCTCTCGCACCAGGCGGCGGGCCAGCTCCAGGGCACGGGACAGGGCCAGGGCCTGCTGGCGCTCCTCGGGCGAGAGGTAGACGTTGCGGCTGGACATGGCCAGACCGTCAGGCTCTCGCACGGTGGGGCAGGGCACTATCTCCACGGGCAGGTTCAGGTCTGCCACCATGCGGCGAATGACCCTGAGCTGTTGAGCGTCCTTCTCGCCGAAATAAGCGCGGTGAGGCTGTACCAGGTTGAAGAGCTTCAGCACCACGGTGGCCACGCCACGGAAGTGGCCCGGTCTGCTGGCCCCCTCCAGGCGCTCCGTCAGGGGGCCCTGGACCTCCACCCAGGTGCAGAACCCGGGAGGATACATCTCCCCGGCAGAGGGGAGGAAGGCCACGTCCACCCCCTCGGCTTCCAGCATCGCCAGGTCTCGCGCCTCGTCGCGGGGATAGCGCTGATAGTCCTCGCTGGGGCCGAACTGGGTGGGGTTGACGAAGATGCTCACCACCACATGGTGGCACTCGGCACGGGCGCGGCGCACCAGCGACAGGTGCCCCTCGTGCAGGTAGCCCATGGTGGGGACGAAGCCCACGATGCCCTGCAGGGCAGCACGGGCCTGCCGCATCTCGCCCAGGCTGCGGACAACGCGCATTCCGTGGTTCAGGAGGCGGCAGCCAGCTCCAGCACCTCGGCCAGGACCGCCTCGTCCATGTCGTGGCTGTGCTCAGGGCCGGGGAAGGCCCCCTCTTGCACCTCCCGCAGGTATGCGGCCACGGCCTCGCGAATGGCCTCCCCCAGACGGGCATACTGCTTGGCGTGCTTGGGCACCATGTCGGGGTAGAGGCCGAGGATGTCGTGGACCACCTGGACTTGGCCGTCGCACCAGGGGCCGGCGCCGATGCCGATGGTGGGTATCTTCAGACGCTCGCTGATGGCCCGGGCCAGAGGGGCAGGCACCGTCTCCAGGACGATGGCGTAGGCGCCCGCCTCCTCCAGGGTCAGGGCGTCCCGCAGGAGCCGGGCAGCGGCCTCCCGGGTCTTGCCCTGGACGCGGTAGCCCCCGAACTGGTGGATGGACTGTGGGGTGAGGCCCAGATGCCCCATGACCGGTATGCCCGCCTGCACCAGGCGGCGGACGATGGGGGCCACCTCCGCGCCGCCTTCCAGCTTCACCGACTGGGCACCCGCCTCCTTCAGGAAGCGACCGGCGTTGCGCAGGGCGTCCTCGGGGGCAGTCTGGTAGCTGAGGAAGGGCATGTCGGCTACCACGTGGGCGCGTCGGCTGCCTCGCACCACTGCCTTGACGTGGTGCAGCATTTCGTCCATGGTCACGGGCAGGGTGGTCTCGTAGCCCAGCATCACCATCCCCAGGCTGTCGCCCACCAGGAGCACGTGCACCCCAGCCTCGTCCAGGAAGCGGGCAGTGGAGTAATCGTAGGCGGTGAGCATGACGATCTTCTCGCCCCGCCTCTTCATGGCCTTCAGGTCATGGATGGTGATGCGGGCCACGCCCTCCCCTCCCTTCAATGGACGGCTATCTCCTGGGCCACCCTCACGATGCGGTTCTCCTCGTCTACATAGACCAGGCGGGGGTGGTGGTTGCGGGCCTCCTCCTCCGTCATGGTCGCGTAGGTGAGGACGATGACGATGTCGCCCGTCTTCACCAGGTGGGCGGCAGCGCCATTGATGCAGACCTCGCCCGAGCCACGGCGTCCCGGTATGGCATAGGTGACCAGGCGGGCGCCGTTGGTGACGTCCAGGACGTGCACCTGCTCGTAGGGGAGTATGTCGGCGGCCTCCATCAGCTCCTGGTCGAGAGTGATGGAACCCTCGTAGTCCAGGTTGGCGTCGGTGACGCGGGCGCGGTGCACCTTGCTCTTGAGCAGGACGCGCACGGGCCTACCTCCTGCCACTAGGGGTGAAAGGCCCAGGGCACGGGCCGAAAGGGGAACGGCGAGGCGGAAGCGCCCCAGCCCTGTCCGTCCGTCTCGGCCCGCCCGGGGCGGGTCCAAGCGGTGCTGCGTAGGACATCCTGCACTCTTTCGCTCACCGCCGCCTGCAGGCGGTCGATGGCGCCTGCAATATATCAAGGGTGAGCTGACCTGTCAACATGTCTGCAGGCCCCGGCGCCGGAGAGCGCCGGTCGGGCCAGTCGGACGGTTTTTCGCCATCCCTCAGGACGACCCCTGGTTCGGCGTCGCCGGTCGGCCCGCCGCCTGCAGACGGTCGTAGAAGATGCTGAGCAGGTCGATGGGTATAGGGAAGACCACCGTGCTGTTGCGTTCGGTGGAGATTTCCGACAGGGTCTGCAGGAAGCGCAGCTGCACGCTGATGGGGTTCTGGGCCATGACCATGGCCGCCTCCGACAGGCGCTGGGCGGCCTGGAACTCGCCCTCGGCATTGATCACCTTGGCGCGCCGCTCCCGTTCGGCCTCGGCCTGACGCGCGATGGCACGGATCATCTCCGGGGCCAGGTTCACGTCGCGCACCTCCACCGCCGTCACCTTGACGCCCCAGGGCTCGGTGGCCTCGTCGATCATCTGCTGAAGGCGCTGGTTGACCTGCTCGCGGCGGGAGAGGAGGTCGTCCAGGTCCGACTGGCCGATGACGTTGCGGAGGGTGGTCTGGGCGATGAGGGCGGTGGCGCGTATGTAGTCGGCCACCTTTACCACCGCGTCCTCCGGGTTCACTACTCGGAAGTAGACCACGGCGTCCACCCGCACCGTCACGTTGTCGCGGGTGATGGCCTCCTGCCGCGGGACGTCCATGGTGACGATGCGCAGGTCGACCTTAATCATCCGCTCCACGAAGGGAATGATGAAGAAGAGGCCGGGGCCGCGGGCGCCCACCAGCCTTCCCAGCCGGAAGATGACGCCCCGCTCGTATTCCTGCACGATGCGGATGGCCATCCAGAAGAGGGGGATGGCCAGTATGTAGCCCACGTAGGTCAGGAGCCTGGCCAGCCAGTTGGCCACCGGCTGGCCCTGGGGTTCCGTGCGTGCCGTCATGCTTCGTTACCTCCTTCCTGAGCGGTGGATGCCCTGCGCACCCTGAGGCGCAGGCCCTCGCGGGCGGTGACCACTACCGTCTCGCCTGGCTGAACATCGCCGTCCTCGGCCTCGGCCTGCCAGTATTCGCCGTCCACCAGCACGAAGCCGCTGGGGTTGAGGGGCGAGCGGGCTACCGCCCGACGCCCTACCATCGTCTCGGGCCCCATGAGGGCCGGCTGGCGCCGTGCCCGGACGACGTTGGTGGCCACGAAGGCGAAGAAAAGCCCCAGGGCGCTCGCCAGGCCGATGACCAGCCAGCGGTTGACCTCTATGTCCGGCCCGGCGAAGCGGGGGTTGCCGCCGGTCAGGAACAGGGCGCCCAGCACCAGGCTGATGGCCCCGCCTATCCCCAACACTCCGTGGCTGGTGATGAAACCCTCCAGCACCAGCAAGGCCAGCCCTACCAGCACCAGCGCCAGGCCTGCCCAGTTGAAGGGGATCACCGTCAGCGCGAAGAAGCCCAGAATGATGGCGATGATGCCGAACACCCCCGGGAAGATGGCGCCCGGGTTGAAGATCTCGTAGGCCAGGGCCAGGGTCCCCAGGGACAGCAACAGGAGGGCGATGTTGGGGTCGGCCAGGAGGTCCAGGGCCCGCTCGGCCAGGCTGATGCCGTTGCTGACCACCGGCGCCGAGGCGGTCCTGAGGGTCACCGTGCTGCCATCCTGGAGGGTCACCTGGCGGCCGTCCAGCCTGCGCAGCAGGTCGCTCAGGCTCGGGGCCACCATGTCCACCACGCCGATGCGGAGGGCCTCGTCGGAACTGGCCGAAGCGGCCTCCCGCACCGCTGCCTCCGCCCAATCGGCATTGCGGCCGCGCAGGAGGGCGATGTCGCGGATGCGGGCGGCAGCGTCGTTGGTGGCCTTGTCCCTGAGGGTTTCGTCGCTCTCGCCGCCCAGAGAGACGGGGGCGGCGGCGCCGATGCTGGTGCCGGGGGCCATGGCTGCCACATGGGCGGCCATAACGATGAACGTCCCGGCCGAGGCGGCCCTGCCGCCCGGTGGCCACACGTAGACCACCACCGGCACACGGGCGGCCAGAACTCGCTTGACTATGTCGTCCATCGACGTGAGGAGGCCGCCGGGAGTGTCCAGCTGGATGACGACGGCCGCTGCGCCTTCGTCCTCGGCGTGGTCGATGCCGCGGTCGATGTAGCGGGCCATTACCGGCCCCACGTTGCCCTGGGCAGTGAGGACATGGACGGCCCCCGGCTCCGCCTCGGGGCCGGCGCAGGCCGAGGCCATGCCCAGCAGCAACGCCAGCAGGGAGACCAGCCTCAGGGAACGGGCCCACCGCCTGTTCATGAGTCTCTTCAATTATACTCATTGGCTATGGGCCTTTTTGCCCCACAATGGACGCCGCGGTAGAATGGACGCTGGCCCCTGCCAGAAGCGCAGGGGCCTGGCCTCGAGCACCATGGGCGAGCCCCTGCGCTGTCGCGGCATGTACGACCTCCTGCCGGCCGACATGGAGCGCTTCCGGTGGGCGGAGGAGGTCTTTCGCCGCACTTGCCTGGCCTGGGGATACCACGAGGTGCGCACCCCGACAGTCGAGCATCTGTTCCTCTTCACCGCTACTGGCACCCTCACGCCACAGGCGCTGGGCCGCGTCTACTCCTTCCTGGACTGGGACGGCTGGAGCGGCGAACGGGTCGTGTTGCGCCCCGAGGGCACCATCCCCACCGCTCGCCTCTACGTGGAGCATCTGTCGGGGCAGCCGCTGGCCAAGCTCTTCTACGTCCAGAACGTGTTTCGCTTTGCGGAGGGCGAGGCGCGACGAGAGGAATGGCAGGCAGGCGTGGAGCTCATCGGCGACACGCAGCCGCTGGGGGACGTGGAGCTGGTGCTGGTGGCCCGGGAGGTCTTGTTGTCGTTAGGGTTAGCCAATGTGACACTGAGGGTGTCGCACCCCGGGCTGGTCCAGGCGTTGCTCGCCAAGCTGGACCTTCCGGCCGAGGAGCGGCTCCGCCTCTACGACGGCATTCTGGAGGGCGATGCCGAGGCCCTGGCCCGCGTCCGCGAGCGGATTCCCGAACTGGGCGCACCGCCAGAACTGCTGCTGACAGAGGAGGGGCAGGGCCTCGCTTACCTGCGCAACCTGCGCTCCGTGTTCCTCCCTGCCCTGCCCGACCTGGGAGCGCCTCTGGACGAGCTGGAGACGGTGGTATCGGCCCTGGAAGGGCTGGGCCTGACGCCTACTGTGTCGGGGGCACTGGTGCGCCACTTCGAGTACTACACGGGGCCCGTCTTCCGCTTCCAGGTGGGCGATCGGTTGGTGGGGGCCGGCGGCCGCTACGACTCCCTCATCGGGCTTCTGGGCGGCCGCGACGTCCCGGCCTCCGGCTTCGCCCTCTATATGGGAGAGCTGCTGGACCTGCTGACTCCGCCCCAGCGCGGCGATGGCCAGGTTGTGTGGGTGGAGGCTCCGGGGCGAAGCCCGCAGGAGATAGCGGAGGCCTTCCGGGCCGTGCGCCTGCTACGGGAGTGGGGGCGGCAGGCCCAGGTGGTCCTGTCGCCCGACCAGGCGGGCGCCCCGCGTCTGCGACTGGCCGAGGGCCGCTACGCCGTCGTCCTGGCGGACGGACGCGAGCTGGGTGCTGCCGACCTGGAGCGGGCGCTGGCCCTCCTGACCCAAGGGGAGAGCCGAGCTTGATAAAGTTAGCGCTGCCCACGGGCGACCTGCGTCGCCCTCTCGCTGCTCTGCTAGAGCGGGCCGGCCTGCGAGTGCAGGGCTATGGCGAAGGCTCCCGTGCCTATCGTCTGCCCGCCGAGGGCGATGGCCCCCTGCGGGTGCGGGTCTTCCGCGAGCGAGACATCCCCATCCAGATCGCCCTGGGGAATTACGACATCGGCATCTGCGGTCTCCACTGGGTGGAGGAGTTCCTGTGCCGCTACCCGAGGGGGGATGTCGTGCGGCTGGGAGGCCTGCCAGTGGGAGGCACATCCGTGTGGGTGGCGGCTGCATCTGGCCAGTGGGGCGGCCTGCGCGACCTGGCCGGTCGATGGGGGGTGCGCATCGTATCCGAGTTCCCCAATCTGGCCGAGGCCTTTGCCCTGGCCGCCCGCCTGCCTGCCTATCGGGTGGTTCCCGTCTGGGGAGCGGCCGAGGCCTATCCGCCGGAGGACGCCGACCTGGCCGTGGTGGCGGCAACGGACGAGTCGGCCCTTGCCGCCCAGGGGCTGGCGCCTCTGCACCGCCTTCTGCAGGGCAGGGCCTGGGTCATCGTCAACCGCCACAGCCTGCGCGGTAAGGACATGGGCTGGTTGCTCTCGCTGCTGGCCGACTGTGGCCTGGAGGCGGGGGAGGGCCTCTCGCTGCCCCCGCCCCTGTCCCTGACGCGGGTGGCGCCCGCTGCTCCTCCCCAGGAGCGGACGACGGTGCGCATCGCCCTCCCCGACGGCCACCAGCAGCGGCACGTGCTGGAGGCCCTGGCCGAGGCAGGACTGGAGTTCGAGGGCTATGCGGAGGGCGAGCGACGCCCCCGCTCGCGCCTGGAGGGGGTGGAGGTCAAGGTGGTGCGGCCCCAGGACATGCCCCAGATGGTGGCACTGGGCAACTTCGACCTGGCCGTCAGCGGCCGCGACTGCCTGCTGGAGCACCTTTACCGCTTCCCGTCCAGCCCGGTGGAAATGGCCCTCGACCTGGGCCGAGGCGCCTTCAACGTCAGCGCCGTGGTGGCAGCCGACCTGCCCGCCGAAAGCTTGGCCGACGCGCTGCGCTACTGGCGAGAGCGAGGGGTGGGGACGGTGCGCATCGCTTCGGAATTCGTCAGCATCGCCGATCACTACGCTCGCAGCCGCCATTTCTGGCGCTATCGCGTCATCCCCACTGCCGGGGCCTCGGAGGGCTTCGTGCCCGAGGACGCCGAACTGCTCATCGAGGGAACCGAGACGGGACGGACCCTGGTCGAGAATCAGCTCAAGGCCATCGATGTCCTCTTCCGCTCCACCACCTGCGTCATCGTGCGGCGGGGCAGCCTTCAGGGCCCACGGGGGCGGCTACTGTCGTCCCTGCTGGAGCGACTGGCCCGTGGGGCAGTAGCCGCCTCTGCTAGAATGTAGTCGGGTGACACCAATGCCGCCCCTGGGCCTGCACACGGTCGTGGCCAAGGACATCGCCGACCGCCTCGGAAGCAGTCTGCTGGACAGGGAGCGGGGCGCCCTCTACCTGGGCGCCACCGCCCCCGATATCCGCGTCATCACCCGCTGGGACAGGCGCCAGACCCACTTCTTCGACCTGGACAACTTCGACGAGCAGAGCGGGGTAGAGGGGCTGTTCCGCACCCATCCGCACCTCGCCGAGGCGTCCCGCCTCGAGCCCAGGACGGCCTCCTTCGTGGCCGGATACATTACACACCTGGTGATGGACGAGACATGGATCACCCAGGTGTACCGCCCCTTTTTCGGTGAGCGGTCCCCCCTGGGCGGCCGGCCCTGGGCCAACATCATGGACCGGGCGCTGCAGTGGTCTCTGGACCTGCGCGGCCGCAGCGACGCCGAACTGGTGCGGCATATCGTGGGCGAGCTGGCGCAGGACGAGGTGGCCCTCCAGGTGGGATTCATCGACGACGAGACGCTGCGGCGCTGGCGCCAGCTGGTGCGAGAGCTGCTGGAGCAGCCGCCCAGCTGGGACCGCTTCGGTCGCATAGCCAGCCGCTACCTGAAGGACGCGGGCATCGAGACGGCCGAGGCGCTGGAGGACTTCCTGCGTCTGCTGCCCGATGTAGCCGAAGAGGCCGTCCGCTACCTGTCGTGGGAGCGTGTCCAGGCCTTCCTGGACGACTCGGTGGCCAGGGGCCTGGAGGCCGTGAGGAGGTACCTTTGCGCGTAGTGCGCGGGCTCAGGGCAGCCCTGGAGTGGCTGCGGGCCTGCCCCCCTGTGGAGGAAGACCTCCCTCCCGCTGTCCGCCGCCGCATCGTCGAGACCTTCGGGCAGGAGCTGACGGTGGAACAGGTGGTGGAGCGGGTGCTGGACGAGGTGCGACGGGAGGGCGATGCGGCGGTGGCCCGCTACAACGCCCTGCTGGACGGCGTGCCCGAGGAAGTACCGCTGCTGGTCGCGCCTCAAGAGGTGGAGGCAGCCTACGCCCAGGTCGAGCCGCAGCTGGTGGAGGCCCTGCGCCAGGTGAGCGAGCGGGTGGAGGCCTACCACCGTCGGCAGCTGGAACATGCCCAGCGCCCCTTCCAGGCCGACGGTTGCGGGCAGTTGGTGAGGCCCCTGCAGCGGGTGGGCATCTATGCCCCCGGAACCGCCGTCGTGTATCCCTCCACCGTGCTCATGATTGCAGTGCCGGCGCGGGTGGCGGGGGTGGAAGAGCTGGTCATGTGTACCCCTGCCCGCCCGGACGGCTCGGTGGCGCCCGTCAAGCTGGTGGCGGCCCATATCGCTGGCGTGCAGCGCATCTACCGTGCCGGGGGTGTGCAGGCTATCGCCGCCCTGGCCTACGGCACCGAGTCGATACCGAGGGCCGATAAGATATGTGGCCCCGGCAACGTCTTTGTGGCGACGGCCAAGAAGCGGCTCTTCGGCCAGGTGGGCATCGATGGCCTCTTCGGCCCCTCGGAAACGGTCATCGTCGCCGATGCTACGGCCGACCCGTCCCTGGTGGCAGCCGACCTGATGGCGGGGGCCGAGCACGACGAGCTGGCTACCTGCATACTCATCGCCACCGACGAGGCCCTGGCCAGCGCCGTTCTGCAGGAGGTGGAGGCGAGGCTGGACTCGCTGGCGAGGCGGGAGGTAGCGCGTGCCTCCCTGACGGGACGGGGCATGATAGCTGTCGTCGATAGCCTGGAGGAGGCGCTGGAGCTGGCCAACGAGCTGGCGCCCGAGCACCTGTGCCTCCACCTGCCCGATGCCTCCGCCTGGCTGGGGCGGGTGCGCAATGCCGGCTGCGTCTTCCTGGGGCCCATGTCGGCCGAGTCGCTGGGCGACTATGCGGCCGGCCCCAGCCACGTCCTGCCCACCGGGGGCAGCGCCCGCTTCTCGTCGCCCCTGGGCGTGTGGGACTTCCTGAAGGTCACGGCCTACGTGGGGCTTTCAGCCGAAGAGGCGGCTCGGCTGGGGCCTGCAGCCGCTCGGGTGGCCCGGGCCGAGGGCCTGACGGGCCATGCCCTGGCCATCGAGGCCCGCTACCGACGGCCATGAGCGATCCCTGTCTGCCGCCCTTGGCCCGCCCCCACCTGCGCGCGATGGAGGGGTACGAGCCCATAGACCCGCCGGAGGAGGTGGCGCGGGAGCTAGGGTTGCCGCCGGAGCGCATCGTCAAGCTGGACGGCAACGAGAACCCTTACGGCCCCTCGCCGCGGGCGCGGGAGGCCCTGGCCCGCCTCGCCTCGGCCCATCTGTATCCCGACCCATGGCAACGGGAGCTGCGCCGGGCCCTGGCCCATCGCCTGGGTGTCGACGAGGCCCACATCGTCTGCGGCGCCGGCTCCGACGACCTGCTGGACGTGCTGGCGCGGCTCTTCGTCGGCCCCGGCGACCGGGTGGTGCTGTCGCCTCCCACCTTCGGCATGTATGACTTCATCGCCCGCCTGTACGGGGGAGAGGTGGTGGAGGTGCCCCGCCGCGACGGCTTCCGCCTGGACGTGGAGGGGATGGCCTCCGCCCTGCGCGCTGGCGGTAAGGTCTGCTTCCTGGCCTCTCCCAACAACCCCACCGGTGACGTGCTTTCGCGTGAAGAGCTGGAGACGCTGCTGGCAACGGGCGCCCTGGTGGTGGTGGACGAGGCCTACGTGGAGTTCGCTGCTGCCGACTGGCCGGCGGCCGAGGCCAGCTTCTACCCGCTGGTGCCCGAACGTCCCAACCTGGCCGTCCTGCGCACCTTCAGCAAGTGGGCTGGCCTGGCAGGACTCCGGGTCGGATATGGCATCCTGCCGCGGCCCCTCGCCCAGCTGGTCATGAAGGTGAAGATGCCCTACAACCTGAACGTGGCCGCTCAGGCCGCTGCCCTGGCCTCGCTGGAGGACGTGCCATTGCTGCTGGAGCGGGTGCGGGCCATCGTGGCCGAGCGGGAACGCATGCTGGCCTCCCTCGGGAGCATCGGCTGGCTGAGGCCCTTCCCTTCGCAGGCCAACTTCGTTCTCTGTCAGGTCCTGGGCAGGGACGCCAAAGAGGTGTGGGCCGGGCTGCGCCGACAGGGGGTGCTGGTCCGTCGCTACAGCCACCCCCTCCTGCGGGACTGCATCCGCATCAGCGTGGGACGACCTCAGGACACCGACAGGCTGCTGGAGGCGCTGGCCTCCCTGGACAGGGAGGGGACATGAACAGGCAGGCGCGAGTGCTGCGCGAGACAGCCGAGACCCGGGTGGAGGTGGCCCTGGACCTGGACGGCCGCGGGCTGAGCAGCATCGCCACCGGCATCGGCATGCTGGACCACCTGCTGGAGCAGCTGGCCCGGCACGGCCTGTTCGACATAAGTATCGAGGCCGCGGGCGACCTGGACCGGGAGGCCCACCACCTGGTGGAGGACGTGGGGCTGGCCCTGGGGCAGGCCCTGAACGAGGCCCTGGGAGAGCGTCGGGGGATCGTCCGTTTCGGGCATGCCCTCGTGCCCATGGACGAGGCGCTGGCCCTGGCGGCGGTGGACCTCGGCGGGCGTCCGTATGCCACTGTCGAGCTGCCTTTCCGTAGGGACTACCTGGGGACTCTTCCTACCGAGATGGTGCCCCACTTCCTGGGCGCGATGGCCCAGGCCGGGCGGCTCGCCCTGCATGTGCGACTGCTTTCCGGCGAGAACGACCACCACCGGGCCGAGGCGGCCTTCAAGGCCCTCGCTCTGGCCCTGCGCCAGGCCACCCGTCCCGAGCCCAGACTGGGGGGCGAGGTGCCCAGCACAAAAGGGGTGCTGTAGGGGTGCGGCAGCCTGTAGGATCTCTATTCGGAGGAGGGTAGAGCCATGGCCCAAGTCGTCACCGAGACCGTCCGCTTCCCTGTCAACGGCGAGGAGATGCCTGGTTATCTCGCCCGTCCCCAGGGGGACGGCCCCTTCCCGGGCGTCATTGTCGTCCAGGAGTGGTGGGGCATCGACGAGCATATCAAGGACGTGTGCCGCCGCTTCGCAGCCGAGGGATATGCGGCGCTGGCCCCCGACCTCTACCGGGGAAAGGTTACCAGCGAGCCCAACGAGGCCCAGAAGCTGATGATGTCCCTGGACATGGCTCGGGCGGCCAGGGAGCTGGCCCGTGCCGCCGACTGGCTGGCCTCCCAGCCCTTCACCCGTGGACGCGGCATCGGTGCCATCGGCTTCTGCATGGGTGGCGGCCTGGCCCTGGAGCTGGCCTGTGCCAGCCCTCACATCAAGGCCGTGGCCCCCTTCTACGGAGTCAACCCCCAGCCCATCGATAAGGTGCAGAACATCCAGGGGCCGGTGCTGGCCATCTACGCTGAGCACGACCCCTGGGTGGACCCGCCAAGGCGCTCTCAGGAGCTCAGGGAGGCCCTGGAGCGTTACGGCAAGCGTTACGAGATACACGTCTACCCGGGCACGCAGCACGCCTTTTTCAACGACACCCGCAAGGAGGTCTATAACGCCCAGGCGGCCCAGGACGCCTGGCAGCGGGTGCTGGCCCTTTTCCGCGAGAACCTGTAAGCGACGGAGGGACGACCGGCCGCATGATCGAGCGCTACACCCGGCCCCAAATGGGCCGGATCTGGTCCCAGGAGAACAAGTTGCAAAAGTGGCTGCAGGTGGAGGTGGCCGTAGCCGAGGCCTGGGCCGAGGTGGGCCGCATCCCCTGGTCGGCGGTGGAGGAGCTGCGCCGCGCCTCCGTGGACGTGGAGCGCTGGCGCCGCTACGAGGCGCAGATGCACCACGACCTGAACGCCTTCTTGCGTGCCGTAGCCGATACCATATCGCCCGAGGCGGCCAGCTACCTGCACCTGGGCCTCACCTCCTACGACGTGGAGGACACGGCCCTGGGCCTGCTGCTCTCGGAGGCGTCCCAGCTCCTGGACGAGGACCTGGCCTCCCTGCTGGACGCCGTGCGCGAGAAGGCCCTCCAGCACAGGGAGACCATCATGGCAGGGCGCACCCACGGCGTCCACGCCGAGCCCACCTCCTTCGGCCTGAAGCTGGCCCTCTGGTGGGACGAGCTGTCCCGCCACCGGCAGAGGCTCCAGAGTGCCCGGCAGGAGGTGGCTGTGGGCAAGATGGCCGGCCCGGTGGGCACTCACGCCAGCGTGCCGCCCGAGGTGGAGGAGATAGCCTGTCGGAGGCTGGGCCTGGCGGTGGCGCCGGTGGTGGACCAGGTGGTGGCCCGCGACCGCCATGCCCACTTTGTGGCTGTGCTGGCCGGAGTGGCGGCCAGCCTGGAAAAGTTCGCCACCGAGATACGCCACCTGCAGCGGACGGAGGTGCTGGAGGCCGAGGAGCCTTTCCTGCCCGGCCAGACCGGCTCCAGCGCCATGCCCCACAAGCGCAACCCCGAGAAGTGCGAGCGCATCTGCGGGCTGGCGCGGCTCTTCCGCGGCTACGTCACCGCTGCCTTGGAGAACGTTGCCCTGTGGCACGAGCGGGACATCTCCCACTCGTCGGTGGAACGGGTGGTGCTGCCCGACGCGTGCATCCTACTGGACTACATGCTGGACCTGTTCACCTACGTGGTGCGGGGGCTGCGGGTCTACCCCGAGCGGATGCTCCGCAACCTGGAGCTGTCGCGGGGTCTCATGTTCTCGCAGCGGGTGCTGATAGCATTGATGGAGAAGGGGCTGCCCCGCGCCCAGGCCTACGAGCTGGTGCAGCGCAACGCCATGCGTGCCTGGGAGGAGGAGCGCCCCTTCCAGGAGCTGCTAGCCGAGGACGGGAAGGTGATGGCCCACCTTTCCCGAGACGAGCTGGCCGCCCTCTTCGACTATCGCTGGTTCCTGCGTCACGTGGACGCCACCTTCCAGCGTCTGGGCCTAACGTGAGACATGGTCAGGAGGGTAAAGGCATGACGGCGCCGGTGCTGATGGAGACTCAGCTCTCGCTGCCCCTCTATCGCCGGGGCAAGGTCCGTGACACCTATGACCTGGGCGACCGCCTCCTCATGGTCTCCACCGACCGCATATCGGCCTTCGATGTTGTCCTGCCCACCGGCATCCCCGACAAGGGGCTGGTGCTCACCCAGCTATCGGCCTTCTGGTTCGAGCGCACGGCCGACGTTGTCCCCAATCACTTCGTGCGCGTGGTGGACAGCACCGAGGTCGATGGACTGCAGGTGCCACCCGACCTGGTGGGCCGGGCCATGCTGGTGCGCAAGGCCCAGCGCATCGACGTCGAGTGCATCGTACGGGGTTACCTGGCCGGCTCCGCCTGGGAGGAGTACCGGCGCCAGGGGACGGTCAACGGCGAGAAGATGCCGCCTGGCCTGCAGGAGAGTCAGGAGCTGCCGGAGCCCCTCTTCACTCCCACCACCAAGGCCGAAGAGGGCCACGACCAGCCCATAACCTGGGAGCAGATGGTGGAGATGGTGGGCGAGCGGGCGGCCACGGCCATGCGCCTGCGCAGCCTGGCCCTTTACCGCTACGCCCGCGACTATGCGCGCGAGCGGGGCATCATCATCGCCGATACCAAGTTCGAGTTCGGCTGGCTGGATGACGAGATCATCCTCATCGACGAGGTGCTGACGCCCGACTCCAGTCGCTTCTGGCCTGCCGACCAGTACCGTCCCGGCCGCTCCCAGCCCAGCTTCGACAAGCAGTTCGTGCGCGACTACCTGACCTCCCTGGGCTGGAACCGTCAGCCGCCGGCGCCGGAGTTGCCGCCCGACATCGTGGAGCGGACGGCCGAGAAGTACCGCGAGGCCTTTCGTCTCCTGACCGGCCGGGAGCTGTTGCGACCAGGGGTGGCCTGATGCCCTATCTGGCCCGCGTATATGTCACCCTCAAGCCGGTGGTTAACGACCCCCAGGGCCTCACCATTCGCGGGGCCCTGCACGATCTGGGCTTCAGCGAGGTGGAATCGGTCCGGGCTGGCAAGTACCTGGAGCTGCAACTGCGGGCCGGCAGCGAGCAGGAGGCGGCGAGGCGCGTGGACGAGATGTGCCGCCTGCTGCTGGCCAACACCGTCATCGAGGACTACCGCTTCTCGCTCGAAAAGGTAGGGGAGGGCTGAGGCAGGCACTGGCCCTCAGTGGCCCTCCATGAGCTTCAACAGCTCCCACTCCGTTTCGGCCACGCGGCGCCCGATGACGGCCAGCTCGACGCTCTGCTCGTGTCCGTCCAGGCAGCGCCGGGCCTGCATGATACATATGACCCCCCAGCGGAGATTGCCGTAAGCCTCCCACCAGCGCCACGCCTTCCACTCCAGCTCGGGCCCTCCCGCCTCCTCGTAGGCCTCCTTCAGCTCCTCGCGCTGTCCCAGCCCGGCTACCGGCAGGTGGTCCTGGCCGAAGCGCCAGGAGCGCACGCAGCACCAGCCCAGGTCCTCCATGGGGTCGCCCAGATGGGCCCCCTCCCAGTCCAGGACTGCCCTCAGCCCTTCGGGCCCCACTATGAAGTTGCCGAGACGGTAGTCGCCGTGGATCAGGGCGAGGGGGCTGGAAGATGGCAGGTGCTGCTCCAGCCAGCGAAAGGCCAGCTCGAAGGTGGGCGAAGGGGTGAGGGCTATCGAATCGTAGAGGGACCTGATGGACCTCAATGCTGCCTGCGCGGGGCTGATGCCCTCGGGCGGCGAGGGCAGATCTCCCAGGCCGTGGCCGACGAAGTCGATTCGGTGGATGCGGGCGAGGGCCTGCCCCATCTGCCGGGGCAGGACTCGTCGCGCCTCTTGGAATTCTGGCTCCCGCAGGATGCGGCGAGCGATGCTCTCCCCTTCCACCCGCTCCATCACCAGCATATCGACAGGCTCGAACGGGTCGTCGGTGAGGGGGTAGACTCTGGGCACGGGGACGCCCGAAAGGTAGGCAGCCCGCAGCAGGCGGTACTCGCGGTCGACGGGCATGCCCACTCCCAGACCGGGGGGTGGGGCGCTACGATAGACCAGCCTCAGCAGGCGCTGGCCCTGGCCGTCGGTCACCAGGGCGTCGAAGGCCCAGGTCTGGCGGTGAGCGCCGCCGGCCAGGCGACGCAGGTCCCGCACCTGGACGCCCCGGAACCAGCGGCCCAGGAACCTTTCCAGCCGCTGCGCGAGCTCCTCCCTTTCGTCCGCTCGCTCCGGCGTTCGATCGCTCATGGCGTCAGCCTTCGGGTGGTGGCGGCCACATGGTAAAGGATGGATGGCCCTCCTGGCCAGGGCTCGCCTGCCAGGCTTAGGGGTGGGGAATGGGGGGAGGAATGGCGTTGGCCCTCGGTTCGGCGACGTCCCGGTGGCCAACGTCATCCCTGGCCCGGCGGGGGAGAGGGCCCGCCCGCTTGACAATGGCTGCCCGAAGGGGGCTAAATGGTATCTGGGCCGCTAGCTCAACTGGCAGAGCGGCGGACTCTTAATCCGC
>JANXAP010000030.1 GCA_025062275.1 Dehalococcoidia bacterium | reverse complement strand
CTAGCGGTAGAGGACCTGTAGGCCCAGGCGGGCGTCCAGCTCCCGCACCAGCGCCTCGGCCAGTGAGCGGCCCACAGGCGCCATGAGACGCTCCAGCAGGGCGCGGCGCGGACGCACGTACACGACTTGTCGGGGCGCCCGGCCCATCTCCGAGGCCATGTCCAGGGCCGTCTCCAGATCTCCCAGTTCGTCCACCAGCCCCAGCTGACGGGCCTTGGCAGCGGTGAAGAACTCGCCAGTGGCGTAGGAGCGCACCGTCTCCTCTGGGAGGCCGCGGCGCTCGGCCACCAGCGAGATGAACCACTGATAGTATTCGTCGCGCAGGGCGGCAATCTTCTCGGCCTCTTCGGGGGTCGGCTCCCGCCATGGCTGCATCATGTCCTTGTGCTCGCCGACCCGGCTCACAAACATCTTCACGCCCATACGTTCCAGCAGGTCGCGCACTACCGGCCGGGCTATGATGACCCCGATGGACCCCACCAGAGCTGTGGGCGGGGCGACGATGCGACGGGCAGCGCAGGCGACGATGTATCCTCCGGAAAGGGCCTGCGAGCGGACATGGGCCACCACGGGCTTGGAGCGTCCCAGTCGCAGCACGGCCCGGTGCAGGAGGTCCGAGAGGGCGGCCGAGCCGCCGGGGGAGTCCACGTCCAGCACCACCGCCCGTATGCGGGCATTCTCCTCGAGTCCCCTTAGCAGGCGCACCGTTTCGGCCACACGGGCGCCCTGCATGATGGCGCCATGCACCTCCACCAGGGCGATGCGAGTCCCGGGGCCCAGGGGCATGCCGAGGCGCTGCCAGAAGTCCATCGCCTTACCTCCTCGGGGCAGGGCTTCAACCTCGTCCCGCCCCCTGTTATTATGCCTGCAAAACCACTGTGAGGGACGACTATGCTGGGAAAGATGGACGAATACCTGGTCCACCAGACAGTAGCCCCGCTGGCCCAGGTGGACTCGGCCGACCCCCACTGGCAGGACCGCTTCTACTTCAACCTGCACGACGACCGGGGCGACCTCCTGGTCATCACCGGAATGGGCGCCTTCCCCAACCGCGGCGGTATGGAGGGATACATATTCGCCGTGCACCGCGGCCACCACTACACCCATTTCGTGTCGCGGGCGCTGGCTGCCGATCGCGAGGAGATGACGGCCGGCGGCCTCTCCTTCTCCATCGTCGAGCCGATGCGCCGCTGGCGCCTGCAACTGGCCCCTGCCGATTGCCCGGTCGGGGGGCAGTTGCTGTTCGAGGCCCGCTGCCCTGCATACGAGTTCGGCACCATCCGCTGGGACAGGGACGGGCACACCGTGGTCCACCAGTGCCACTACACCCAGTCGGGGCGTTACGTGGGCGCCCTGCGCGTCGGCGAGGAGGTGCGCGAGGGCCTGATAGGGATGCGCGACCGCTCCTGGGGCATACGCAACATCGCCGCCGTGGACATGTGGGTCTGGATATCGGCCCAGATGCGTGACGGCTGTCTGACCGCCTGGCAGTGGGAGACGGCCGCGGGCGAACGCATCTACTGCGATGGCGCCCTAGTGGGCGAGGACGGACAGATCCGCCGCCTCGTGGGGCTCGAGCACGAGGTGGAGATGCGTCCCGGCGAGCGGCGGCCCCGTCGCGCCCGGCTCCGCTTTCATCTGGAAGGGGGTGAGGAGCTGGAGACTCTGGCCGAAGAGAAGGCCAGCGTCTACCTGGGGCGCCAGCCCCTGAGCTGGTCCGAGGACGACGACCAGGCACGCGCCCAGGCCGATGCCGCCGCTCTGGGCTATGACCAGCTCTGCAGCTTCCGCGGCGACCTGGAGGGATGGGGAGTGGTGGAGTTCGGCCTGGTCGGGGGCTACCGTCGCTACGGCATTCCGCCCGCCCGGCTAGGGTGAGGCGTCTCCCTCGTCCCGGCCATCGCGGGGCATGCCACCGTCCTCGACCGCTGGCCCCCCTAGCGGTGCCCCCAGCAAGTCCTGGAGAAAATCGGACAGGGCCAGTTCCGGGAGGAGATCGTGGGCCAGGAGCCTTTCCTTATCCACTACATAGACATTGCGGCGGCCCTGTCGCTGCTTGAGGACGATGCCCGCCTGCTCCAGGTCGGCCACGATCTGGTAAACGGCCCGCTCGGTGAGGCCGATGGCGAAGGCCATCTGGCGGAGGGTGGCATCGGGATGGCGCAGGATGTAGGCCAGCACCAGGCCGTGATTGCTGAAGAGGCGCCAGCGTCGGGCCAAGGCCTCTCACCTCAGCCCGTCCTGCGCTGGCGCCGCCAGCAGCATTCCCGACCTGTGGATAACATCTGGAAAACTGGTCGTTGCAACGGGGTGCTACCACGTTGACAGCACGATGCTAGAACCATGATTCTTGTGTCATCAATCTGGCCTAACTTTTCGAGAAAAATTTTGCTGGAAGGTGACTTCGCGAACTCGAATTCGCCTTCCAGGAGTAGACGATGGCAGGGATGCGCCAGTTACGGAGCCGACCGAAGGGCCTGGGTTCGCACCAGTCGAACAGAACCAACGGACTGCGGCGGGCGCAGCCCTCAGCGTCGGACCTGCCCGACCGCGAGACCTTCAGTCGAGTCTTCGAGGCCTACTACCACAGGCTCATGTCCTATGCCATCAGTCGCCTCCGCGACCGCGACCTGGCGGAGGATGCGGTGGCCGAGACCTTTAAGCTGGCCTACCTGCGCTGGTCGACCCTGCGCGACCCCCAGGCGGTGGGGAGCTGGCTGTTCGCCATCGCCCATAACGTCATGGTCAGCCAGATGCGGGCCCGATCCAGGGCCGCCCTGCCCCTGGAGGAGTCGCCGGCCCTAGAGTGGTGGGACATGGCCCCGACGCCGGAGGAGGAGGCGATCCGCCAGGAGGAGGCGGAGCGACTGCTGCGGCTCCTGGCCCGCCTCTCGCCGCGGGAGCAGGAGGCCCTGTCGTTGCGGTTCGACGGCGGCCTTTCCAGCCGCGAGATCGCCCGTATCCTGGGCACCAGCGAGGGCAACGTGCGCCTGATCATCTTCCGGGCGCTGCGCCGCCTGCGTCAGCTAATGGAGCAAGAGGAGGCCGGGGCCTGAGCCGCCCCGCACCCGCCTAGACGAGCTTTCGCCTTCTACCGTTCTGCTCTGGGGCCTACCACGCCCTCGCGCTTGAGGGCCTCGATCTCCTCCCAGGTGAAGCCGAACTCCAGCAGGACCTCTTCCGTGTGCTGGCCGAACTCCGGCGCCGGGCGGCGGAAGGTAGCCGGAGTGCGGCTGAGGTTGACGCCGCTGTGCACCATGCGTATCGGCCCGTAGGAGGGGTGCTGGACCTCTATGATCATCCCGTTGGCCAGCACCTGGGGGTCTTCCACCACCTCGCTATAGTCCTGGACTACATCGCATACCAGGTCGTTCTGGCGCATCAGCTCCACCCACTCGGCCGCGGGGCGGGTGGCGAAGAGCTGGTCCAGCTGGTCTATGAGGCCCATCAGCTCCGTGGGGTGGAAGCGCATCCAGTCCACCGTCAGCTCCTCGGGCGAAAGGAGGACGCCGGTGGCCTCGTGCATGAGCTGTCGGAACCGGGGCCAGTAGCGCCCTACCTGGGCCATGGCCAGCATGATCCAGCGGTTGTCGGCGCAGCGGTAGTGGTTCCAGAGGGGACTGGTGAGGCGGCGGGGCAGCCGAGGGACCGGCTGGCCGGCATAGGTGGATGTCAGGAGATAGGTGTTGATGTTCCAGGCCTGCACCGCCAGGGCTGCCTGCAACAGGGAGCCGTCCACCATCTGCCCCTCTCCGGTGCGCTCGCGGTGATACAGCGCCACCATGACCCCCAGGGCCAGCAGAAAGGCTCCCACCTGGTCTACCAGCCCGTTGACGGTGCGGGAGGGCGGGCTGTCGGGCTCGCCGGTGACGCTCATGATGCCGCCGCGCGCCTGGGCCAGGGGGTCCAGAGCTGGCAGGCTGGCATGGGGGCCCTTGAGGCCGAACCCGGAGGCGCAGGCATATATCAGCCTGGGGTTGATGGCCCGCAGCGCCTCGTAGTCGATGCCCAGGCGCTGGGCTACCCCAGGGCGGAAGTTCTGGACGACCACGTCGGCCCTTTCGGCCAGCCGGTAAAACACCTGGCGCCCCTTCTCCTGGCGCAGGTCCAGGACCACCGCTCGCTTGTTCCGGTTATGGGTCTCGAAGTAAGCATTGGGCGCATCGGGGCGAGGGGCGTAGCGGACCAGGGAGCGCCCGGGATCCACACGGTCGGGCGCCTCCACTTTGATTACATCAGCGCCGAAGTCGGCCAGCAGGGCTGTGCTCATGGGGCCCTGCTGCCAGATGGTCAGGTCGAGGACCTTGATGCCCGAAAGCGCCTGCTCCATCTCTGCCCCCTTCGTTCAGTCATGACGGCCGGAAAGGGCCTTGAGCCGCTCCACCAGCCTGGGCAGGGACACCCCGGTCGGTGCCCGCACCACCACGTCGCACAGCTCGGTGAGAGCGGTCTCGTCAGTGTTGAACTCGATGAGCTTGCCTCCCTGCATTTTCACGTCCACCGGGAAACCCGCCGCCGGGTAGACCACGCCCGATGTCCCGATGAGCAGCATGCAATCGCACATAGCCGTCTGCCGGATGCACTCGTCCAGGGCGTCACGGGGGATAGGCTCGCCGAACATGACCGTGTCCGACTTGACCAGCCCACCGCAATGGGGGCAGCGGGGAGGAAGCTGGTCGATGGGGAACTGGTCGCTGGGCCAGCGGGCGTTGCACTCGATGCAACGCAACTTGGTGCGGTTGCCGTGGATCTCCGTCACGTTACGGCTGCCGGCCTCGAAGTGGAGGTTGTCGATGTTCTGGGTGATGATGTGCTGCAGGAAGCCCAGATCCTCCATCTCCTTCAGGGCATAGTGGCCGGGGTTGGGGCGGGCCTGGGCCAGGGCCTCCGTCAGCTCGCGGTAGCCGGCGCTGGGCGAGAGCCGCTCCTCCCACCAGCGCCTAGGGTCCTGCAGGAAGCGCTGATAGCCCAGCATATCGGGCTCGCCGTACTTGGTCCACAGGCCGCCAGGCCCGCGAAAGGGCGGAATGCCCGACTCCACCGATAGCCCAGCCCCCACCAGCGCCACCACATGGCGGGAGCGCAGGATTATGCGGGCGGCCTCCTCGATGGCCTCTTCCGTCTGACGGTCGATGCTCATGGGCCGCTCTCCCCCGGCCCTCCGGGGACCGAAGGGACGAGGGTCACCAGCACGGTCCGCTCCCGGGGGCCGTCGAACTCGGCCAGGAAGATTCCCTGCCAGCGCCCCAGGGCCAGGTCGCCTGAGGCAACCGGCAAGAGAGCCCACTGTCCCACCAGGCTGGCCTTGATGTGGGCATGGGCGTTGCCCTCGTAGTGGCGGTAGCGGGCGTCGCGGGGCACCAGTGCCTCCAGCTTCTCGATGATGTCCCGGGCCACGTCCGGATCGGCGTTCTCGTTGACGACGATCCCGGCCGTGGTGTGAGGAACGTAGAGGTGGCAGAGCCCTTCGCGCATGCCGCTCCTGCGCACCGCCTCCCGCACCTGGTCAGTGATGTCCTCCAGGCACTGCTGCTGGCGGGAGTGAACGAGGAGCCGGGCATGCATGGCCGCCATCCTTCGTGGCCCATTATATCGACGCGGCCAGCGGCGGGCCACGCGACCCTTGAACCGCATCGCAGCTTGCCATAAGGTGGGGGCTGCGATGGAACGTGTGCCCATTGTGATGACCATCGCTGGCTCCGATTCAGGGGGCGGGGCGGGCATCCAGGCCGATCTGAAGACCTTCGCCGCCCTGGGCGTCTACGGCACCACGGCCATCACCGCTATAACGGCCCAGAATACAGTGGGGGTGACAGCCGTCTTCGAGCTGCCCCCGGACATGGTGGCGGCCCAGATAGACGCCATCGTCGAGGACATGGGTGCCGATGCCGTAAAGACGGGCATGCTGGCCAGCTCCCCCATCATCGAGGCGGTGGCCGACAGGCTGCGCCATCATCGCCTGAGCAACGTGGTGGTGGACCCCGTCATGGTAGCCAAGAGCGGGCACCCCCTGCTGCTGCCCGAGGCGGTGGACGCCCTGCGGCGGCTCTTGCTGCCCCTGGCCACGGTGGTGACCCCCAACCTGCCCGAGGCCGAAACGCTGGTAGGTCGGGCCCTGAAGGGCGAGGAAGAGATGGAAGCGGCAGCCCGCCAGATCGCGGACATGGGCGCCCGGGCAGTGGTCATCAAGGGCGGTCACCTACCGGGCGACGAGGCAGTGGACCTCCTCTACTGGCAAGGGCGTTTCTACCGATTCGCCTCTCCCCGGCTGGCCACCGTCAGCACTCACGGCACGGGTTGCACCTTTGCGTCCGCCATCGCTGCCCACCTGGCCAAGGGGCTGGAGGTGCCGGAAGCGGTGTCCCGCGCCAAGGACTACCTGACACAGGCCCTGCGGCACGCATACCCTCTGGGGCATGGCCACGGCCCCGTGCACCACTTCTGGCGCTGGTGGGGCCGCGTCTAGGGATCAGTCCCAGAAGTCCCACCGCTGCAAGACGGGCGAACGACGCCTGGGCCGCAACAGCAGCACCAGTAGGAAGCCGGTAATGAAGCCGCCGATGTGGGCCCAGAAGGCGATCCCCGTCTCCACGCCCACCGCCTGAGCGCCCAGGGAGGCGACTCCGCTGAACAGCTGCAGCAGGAACCAGAAGCCGATAAGGACTGCCGCCGGCATGGGCATGAAGCCGAAGAACCAGAACCACGGCACCAGCACCGCCACCGTGGCCGTGGGATACAGCACCAGGTAAGCCCCCAGCACCCCCGATATGGCGCCGCTGGCGCCTACCATAGGGATCGTCCCGTCCACGTCGATGGCCACCTGCAGGGCCACAGCGCCGATGCCGGAGGCCAGGTAAAAGAGCAAGTACTTGACGTGCCCCAGGGCGTCCTCCACGTTGTCGCCGAACACCCACAGGTACAGCAGGTTGCCGATGAGGTGGAGCCAGCCTCCGTGTAGGAACATGCTGGTGAACACGGTGGCCGGCACCTCCCACCCCGATGGCGACTGCAGCCAGTCCACCAACCGCACCGGCACGACGCCCCAGTCGAAGAAGAGGGCCTGCAAGTCCCGCGGCCGCAGCGTCAGCTCATAGAAGAAGACCAGGACGTTGACGACGATGAGGGTGAGGTTGACGAAGGGGAAAGCGCGGCTGCGAGGCTCATCGCCGACCGGTATCACGACAGCCCCCGCAGGTGACAGGTATCGTTGAAGCGCACCAGCACGGGATGGGGCAGAGGGCCGGAATCCTCCACCACCGTGAGGGACGCGTAGTCGATGACGAAGGCCACTCGGCCCCACGAGTCCAGGGGAAGGCCCAGCAGCGTGAAGACCATCAGCGCCAGCACCCCTGCGTGGGACACCAGCAGCACGTTGCCCTCGCTGTGGCGACGGCGCAGGTCGTCCAGCACGTCCTGGACGCGGCGCCGCAAGTCGATGGCACTCTCTCCGTCGGGCGGCGCGAAGCCTGGGTCACGGGCCGGCCCCAGGCCATCGGGCAACGACTCCAGCTCCTGCGCCGAAAGGCCCGTCCAGGCCCCGGCGTCCCACTCCCGCAGCCGGTCGTCCACCCGTACGTCCATGCCCAGGGCACGGGCCAGAACGCGGGCCGTCTCTAGGGCCCGCAGATAGGGACTGGTGTAGAGGGCCTGGAATTCGATGCCCCGCAGACGCCGGGCCAGAGAGCGGGCCTGCTGCAGTCCCAACGCCGTCAGGGGCGACTCCGGCCCGGCGATACGTCCCTGCCCCGCATGATGGGCGTGTCGCACCAGGTAGAGGCGACGCTGCATGTCAGCGGCCCCGCCAGGGGGTCTCTCGTCGCCCCTCGGCTTTATTGACATAACGCGCAAGCACGAAGAGCAAGTCCGACAGGCGGTTCAGGTAGGCCAGGACGTGGGGGGCGACCTCCTCGCGGCGGGAGAGGGCCACCACCTCCCGCTCGGCCCGCCGGCAGAGGGTGCGTGCCAGATGCAGGAAGGCCGCCGCCGGCGCTCCTCCCGGCAACACGAAGCTCTTGAGAGGCTCGACCTTAGCGTCGTACTGGTCGATGAGGCGCTCGAGATCCTCCACACGGTCCGACGGCAGTCGAAAGCGGTCGCTGCCGGGGCTAGCGAGCTCGGCGCCGAGTTGGAAGAGGTCGGCCTGGACATCCCGCAGCAGAGAGGCCACCCGACGCTGCCGCAGGAAGGCGATGGCCAGCCCCAGGCAGGAGTTCAGCTCGTCGAGGGTGCCGTAGGCGACAACCCTAGGGTGGTCCTTGGGAACCCGCTGACCGCCGAAGAGGGACGTCTCACCCCCGTCGCCGGCGCGGGTGTAGATGGGGGACTTGCGCAGAGCCCTGGCCATGTGCAAAACAGCATCGCTGCCGCGCGTTGCACGGCGCTCAAGGCCATTATATCCCCCCTTTGCCCTAGGCGGGCGACGAGATAGCATCCGCTTTGGACGCATATGGACACCGACCTACATGGCAGAGCGGCCATCGTCGGCGGCGCCAGCAGGGGCATCGGCCGCGCCATAGCCCTGGCCCTGGCCAGGGAGGGCTGCCGGGTCGCTATGGCCGCGCGAGGGCGAGAAGCGCTGGCAGAGGCCGCCGAGGCCATCGCTCGTGAGACCGGCTCCCAGACCTTTCCGGTGCCCTGCGACCTGTCGCGCGCCGAGGACGTCCGCCGCCTGGTGGCCGAAGCGGTGGGGGCTTTCGGTCGCCTGGATATCGTGGTGGCCAACACCGGCGGCCCCCCGCCGGGGCTGTTCGAGGAGCTGAGCGAGGATACCTGGCAGCGAGCGGTGGACGGCACCCTGCTCTCGGTAGTGCGCCTGGTGCGGGAGGCCCTGCCCCATCTGAAACTGTCGGGCAGCGGACGCGTGGTGGCCATAGCCTCGGTGGCGGTCAAGCAGCCCCTGGACTACCTGGTGCTGTCCAACTCCCTCCGCCTGGGAGTGGTGGGGCTGGCCAAGACTCTCTCGCGAGAGCTGGCCCGCTACAACATAACCGTCAACGCCGTCTGCCCCGGGAACATCGCCACCGAACGCCTCATGGCCCTGCTGGAGGAGAGAGCGCGAAGGACTGGGCGGCCCCTGGAGCAGGTGGTGGCCGAAGAGGAGGCACGCATTCCCCTGGGTTACCTGGGCGAGGCCGAAGACGTGGCCAACTTGGTCCTCTTCCTCTGCTCCGACAAGGCCCGCTACATCACCGGCACCACCATTCAGGTAGACGGCGGCAGCACACTGGCCGTCTTCTAGGAGCCTTCGGGACGCCCGCCGAAGGAGGGGTGGCGAGCGTCCAGCCAGGCATCGGCCAGGAAGTAGGAGGTCCCGAAGAAGACCAGGGGCCGGAAGCCACGGTAGTAGGGCCAGGCCACCCACAGCTCCACAGGGCTGGCCATATCCAGCCGGGCCAGCACCTGGTCCAGCAGGTAGCGCTGGATCTGCCACCCGAGCTCCCTCCTCCGCTGGCGGTCGAACTCCCGCCGCTGGGCGTCCAGCAGGGCGTCGAGCTGCGGGTCGCGCAGGCCGAAAGAGTTCTTGGTGCCCCGGCTGTGAAAGTAGGGGTAGAGCCAGTCGTCCAGGTCGATCCAGCCGTTGTCGAAAGCGAAACTGAAGGGGATGGTCCCCCTTCGATGCCCCTCGGTGACGTCGTTCTGGGCTATGACGCGTACCTCCACCTGCCCGCCCAGGGCCTGCTCCAGTTGTCTCTTGTACTGGGGAGCGTAGCTGGCCAGCCCGGGAGGGATGTTGGAGAAGGTCACCTCGATGGGGGGCCTGCCCGCTGCCTCGTACAGGCGACGCGCCTCGGCCACATCCTCCTCCCTCTGGCGACGGCCCGTGCGGTAGCCAGGCAACGATGAAAGCTCCTCCTCGGGCAGTGCCCAGTGGACCAGGGGGCTGACGGGGCCATGCAGCCGCCCGTAGCCCTGCCAGATGGCATCTATGATCTGCTGGCGGTCGGTGGCCAGGTGAACGGCCCGTCGCACACGGAAGTCATTGAAGGGGGGCCTGTCCACCCGCAGCCTGGCATTGACCCAGGCCGCCAGGGCGATGTCGGCCGTCTGGAGGCCGGGCACCTCCTGTCGCAGGCGGACCACCCACTGCGGGTTAGCCTGGTAGAGGGCCACGTCGATGCGCTTCTCGCGGAAGGCCGCCTCGATGACGGCGTCCTCGAAAGCGAAGATAGAGGTATAGCCGTCCAGATAGGGGCGCTGCAGATCGGGACGGTCCCAGCCGAACCAGTCAGGGTTGCGCACGAAGCGCGACTGCTGAAGCACCTCCAGCCGGTCCCAGATGAAGGGTCCGGTGCCGATCATCGCTTCCTGCCGGTTCATCTCGTCGCCCTGGTCCACCAGCTCCCGGGCGACGATGAAGGCGTTAGTGTCGGCCAGAAAGTGGAGGAAGGGGGCCACCGGCTCCTTGGTGCGAAAGCGGACCGTGTACCTGTCCACCACCTGGATGGAGTCGATGACCTGGTACTGGTAAGCGCGGTAGAAGAAGGGCCAGCGGGGGCTGGCCTGGTTCATCTGTCGCTCGAAGGAGAACTTGACGTCCTCGGCCGTCAGCTCTCGTCCCCCTACCGCCTGCTCCTCGCGGGAGGGAGGGCGGCCCAGGACGAGGCTGGGCCGTTGAAAGCGGACGCCCGGTCGCAGGCGGACGACATACTCCAGGGGAGGGTCACCGATGACCTCCGGCATCTGCAGGGCGAGGTCGGTGACTATGACACCCTGGAGGGGGTCTTCGTAGCGCAGGACTTTACTGAAGACAGCCGAATGAGAGCTGTAAATAGGCCCGAACTGGGTCTGGTGTGGATCCAGGGTGTCCAGCACCGCCGCCTCGTAGCCCGGCAGGCGGAGGATGCCGCCCCTCTGGGGGGCCTCCCTCTCCTGCGATGCCAGCGGTGGTAGCCCCTCTTGGACCTGTCGGCCGCCGCACCCTGCCAGCGCCGCTGCCAGCCCTGCCGCCGCCCCCAGGAACTGACGCCTGCTGAGGCGTCGGCTGGCCAGCCTGGGCAGGGCTCTCACCCCCTTCCCTGGCCGTCCTTGACGGCATTATAGCGCCCCCTCAGCGACTCGGTCGATGCCCCCTACAGGGGACGCAGACGCGGGTCCAGCAGATCCCTCAGGGCGTCGCCCAACAGGTTGAAGGCCATCACGGCCAGGGCGATGGCCCCACCGGCAGCCAGCACCACATGGGGGTGCTCGAACATGAAGGCCCGTCCCTCGGCCAGCATCAGCCCCCAGGATGCCGACTGGGGGACCGTGGAAGGGTCGATGAACGACAGCCCGGCCTCGGCCAGGACCGCTCCCCCCAGGCCTACCGAGAAGACCACCATCACCGGCGCCGTCACGTTGGGCAGGACGTGGCGGAACATGATGCGCAGATGCGAGGCGCCCATGGCCCTGGCCGCCTCTACATAAGGCTCGTTGCGCACCGAGAGGACGACGCTGCGCACCACTCTCTGCACCCCGGGCACCGATACGAAGGCCAGGGCTACCGCCAGCACCCGAAGGCTCGGCTCCACCAGCGAGACGGCCAGCATCAGTACCAGCAGGGGCGGGAACGCCTGCAGGGCGTCCATGAGCCGCTGCAGGAGCAGGTCCGTCTTTCCCAGGAAATAGGCCGAAACGATGCCCACGGCAGTCCCGCCGACGGTGCCCAGCCCCAGGGCCCACAGGGCCAGGAACAGGGAACGTCTGGTGCCCCAGACGATGCGTGCCCACACGTCGCGGCCCTTGTCGTCGGTGCCCAGCCAGTGGCGGCCGCTGGGGGACTGGAAGCGGGCCAGTCGCCCCGTCTCCTCGTCGTAAAAGAAGTCCTCCGGGCCGTAGCGGGCCAGGAAGGGACGTCCCATCTCGAAGCCGAGGGGGCGGTCGGGCAGGTCGGGCAGGCCGAAACGAGGCTGAGGCGGGCCGATGGCCCCCACCAGCATGGCCAGGGCTACAGCGGCGGCCAGGGCGCCCAGCGGCTTGCGCCGTAGCGCCCGCAGGGCTGCCCGCAGCCGTCGCCGCCCCATGCTCCCCTCCGGCCACGGCAGAGGGGGCGCAGCAGCTCCGCCGGCCTGCTCAGGCGTAGCGGATGCGCGGGTCCAGCCAGGCATAGACCACGTCCACCATGAGGTTCACGAACACTAGGAAGGAGGCCACCAGCAGAGTCATGCCCTGGACCACCGGGTAGTCGTTCTGGCGCACGCCGTTCACGGCATAGAGGCCCAGGCCGGGAATGAGGAAGATGGCCTCCAGCACCACGTTTCCCGCCACCAGGGCACCCATCATCAGTCCCGCCACCGTTACCACCGGCAGCAGGGCATTGCGCAGGGCATGGCGCATAACTACCAGTCGCTCGGCCAGGCCCTTGGCCCAGGCCGTTCGAATATAGTCCTGCGCCAGCACTTCTAGCATCTGGGAACGCAAAAAGCGCATGACGATGGCCCCAGTGCCCAGGCCGCCGATGAGGGCCGGCAGCGCCATCACCTGCAGATTGGCCCAAGGGTCTTCGGGCGCTGGCGTGTCGAAGGGCGGGAATGGCACCAGGTCGCGATAGGCAGTGATGGGCGGCGTCCAGCCCAGGTAGCGAGCGGAACCCAGCAAGGCGAAGATGGCCAGGACGAAGGCCGGCACCCCCAGGAAGAAGGTGGCAGCCCCCCGCAACGCGTAGTCGGCCCAGGTGTCGCGACGGACAGCCGCCGCCACCCCCGCCGGCACCCCTATCAGGAGGGCCACCGCCAGCTGCAGCAGCCCCAACTCTAGCGAGGGGCCGATGCGCTCGCCGATGTCCTCCAGCACCGGCGAGCGGGTGCGGAAGGACTGTCCCAGATCGCCCCTCACCAGGTCCGACAGGTAGTCCCGGTACTGGTCCCACAGGGGTCGGTCGAGCCCCAGAGAGCGGCGGACGGCCTCCCGCGCCTGCTGAGGGTCGCCCTGGACGCCCTGGGCGGCGGCCTCCAGGACATCGCCAGGGCTGAGGCGCAGGGCGAGAAAGACGAGGCTGGCCACTAACAGAAGCACCAGGAGGTTCAGCAGCAGGCGCGAGAGGAGGTAGCGGAGCATCTACTGCCCTCGGTGGGAAGGTAAATTCGGCCATTACCACTGTCAAGGGCGAAGGTCGCTGTCTGTCAACCCGCGCCCGGCCTCGGGGCGGTCCCCATCGAGTCGGCCGTGGCGGTGGTAGAATGGCTATGGCGGTGGGGCCGACAGCAGGCCGGGTGGTCGCCCTCTGCCTCGCGCAGGGGGAGGAAGGTCCGGGCTCCACCGGGCAGCGTGCTGGGTAACACCCAGGCGGGGCGACCCGCGGAAAGTGGCACAGAAACCAGACCGCCTGGGCCCTCGCGGGCCCAGGTAAGGGTGAAAAGGTGGGGTAAGAGCCCACCAGCGGCAGGGCGACCTGCCGGCTGGCCAAACCCCACGCGGAGCAAGGCCAAATAGGAGGGCAGGCCCCTTCGGGGGGCCTAGGGATGCCCGGCCCGACGCCCTCGGGTAGGCCGCTCGAGCCTCTCCGCAAGGGGAGGCCCAGAGTGATGACCACCGGCCGCCCCGACGGGGCGGCTACAGAACCCGGCCTATAGGCCTGCTAGGCCCCACCGCCTGCCCGTGGCCAACAGGGAGGTCGTCCGACCGACGCCCCTATCGGAGACGCCCATGCCGACCCTGTCCGAGCTGGCTGCCCACCTGCCAGAGGCCCGCCTGCTGGGGGCCGACGTGCCCGTGCGCGGCATCGCCTGGGACTCGCGTCTGGTGACCCCGGGCGACCTGTTCGTGGCGGTGCCGGGGCTCCGCCACGACGGACATGACTTCCTCCAGGACGCCATGAGTCGCGGCGCCGTCGCCCTGGCAGTGCAGGCCGACCGCAGAGAGCGCTGGTCACCTCTCCTGGACGGCGGCAAGGCAACGCTGCTGGAGGTGCCCGATTCGCGCCGTGCCCTCTCGCGGCTGGCCGCTGCCTTCCACGGCTTCCCTGCCCGTCGCCTGACGGTGATAGGCGTAACGGGCACCGATGGCAAGAGCAGCCTGGTCCATCTCCTCTCGCATGTGCTGGGCAGGGCCGGTGGCAGGGCCGGCTTCCTGGGCACCATCGGCTGGGGGACCGATGGGCGGGTGGAGGGCGGGGGCGATGGCCGCACCACGCCCGAGGCCCCTCAGGTCCAGGCCGCCCTGGCCCGCATGGTAGCTTCGGGCTGCCGTTATGCCGTGGTCGAGTGCACATCCCACGGCCTGGCCCTCTACCGGGTGGAGGACTGCGAGCCGGACGTGGGCGTCATCACCAATCTGGGACGCGACCACCTGGACTTCCACGGGAGCTTCGAGGCCTATCGTGAGGCGAAGGGCCGCCTGTTTCGCCTGCTGGACAGCTCCGCGGACAAGGGTGTGCCCAAGGCAGCGGTCCTCAATGCCGACGATCCCTCCTGCGATTACTTCCGTTCCCTGACCGCCGCCCGGAGCATTAGCTACGGCCTGCGGACCCCCGCCGACGTGGTCGCCCATGACCTCCGGCCGGAGGGCTGGGGCACTCGCTTCCGCCTGGAGGTGTCGGGACAGCAGAGGGATGTGCACGTCTCCCGCCCGGGCGATTTCAACGTGGCCAACGCCCTGGCCGCCGTCGCCGTTGGGCTGGCGCTGGGCCTCACGCTGGACAGCCTCGTGGAGGCCGTCATGTCCTGGCCCGGGGCGCCGGGGCGACTGGAGACCATCGACGAGGGACAGCCCTTCCTGGTGGTGGTGGACTATGCCCATGGCCCGGACTCGCTGCGTCGCGTCCTGGAGCTGTTGCGAGCGAGGGCGCGAGGCAGGGTCATCGCCCTCTTCGGCTGCATAGGCGGGAGGGAGCGAGAGCGCCGGTTCCCCATGGGACAGGTGGCCGGCCAACTGGCCGACTACGTCGTCCTCACGGACGATAACCCCTACGACGAGGACCGCCTGGACATCCTGCGGGAGGTGGCCGCTGGCCTGGAGGCCGTCGGACGGCGTCAGGGCCACGACTACGTCATCGTGCCCGACCGGCGGGAGGCCATCGCCCATGCCCTGGCCATGGCCTCCGACGACGATGCGGTGCTACTGGCCGGCCGCGGGCACGAGACCATTGTCTACCTGGCCGATGGGCCATACGAGTGCGACGACCGGGAGGTGGCGCGCCAGGCGCTGCGTTCCCTCTACGGTCTGCCCTGAAAGGGGGAAATGAGCATGGCCTGGCCCGACCTCTCACGCCTGGAGCGAGCGCTGAAGACCACCTACATGGGCCGACGCCTCGTCTACTACAGCAGCGTGGGCTCCACCCAGGATATCGCCCGTCGAGAGGCCGAGGCAGGCGCTCCCGAGGGCACCCTCGTCCTCGCCGACGAGCAGACGGCCGGCCGGGGGCGCCTGGGTCGCTCCTGGGCGTCGCCTGCAGGGCAGAACCTCTACCTGACGCTGGTGCTGAGGCCCCCCATGCACGCCCTCAAGCGCCTGACGATGGTGGCCCCTCTGGCGGTGGCCAGAGCGGTGGCCGAGACGACCGGCCTCCAGGCCGGCATCAAGTGGCCCAACGATGTCTGGATCGGTCGCCGCAAGCTCTCGGGCGTGCTCCTGGAGTCCGAGGTCCAGGGGGAGCAGGTGCGTTACTGCCTGCTCGGCATCGGCGTCAACGTCAACATGGACGTGGAGGCCATTCCCGAGCTGGCCGAGATCGCCACCAGCCTGCGCCGAGAGCTGGGCCGTGAGGTCTCGCGAGAGGATGTCCTGGCATCCCTGCTGGCCCACCTGGAATCCCTGTACGAGGCGGCGCGCCGAGGCGAGACGCCGCTGGAGGAGTGGCGTGCCCGCCTCATCACCCTGGGCCAGGAGGTCACGGCCCGCTTCGGCGACCAGGTGGAAGAGGGGCTAGCCGAGGACGTGGACGAGGAGGGGCGCCTCCTGCTGCGACGGCCCGACGGCTCGCGGGTGGCCATCGAGGCGGGCGACGTGACCCTGCGCAGCTGACCTGCCAGCGTCCCCGAACCCGTGAAGTCGAGGAGGGTAGGCCCCCGGGTAGCCCCATATCCGCCAGGGCTGTCAGGCCTCAGGAACAGTAGCGCCGCTGAGATAGGCCTCGGCCTCCCCGACGAACGGCCGGTCCCTCCTGGAGGTCACAGGGCACGAAAAACGCGCCGTCCCTCCAGGCGCACGATGCGCCCGAAGCCGGGAGGCGGGAAGTGGCAGAAGGCCGCCACCAGGCCCTCCGACTCCAGCATGTCCAGTATCCGGCTGCGGGTCTGGGCCGCCTGAGCGCCGTCGGTGTCGAAGGCCGGAGACCACGAGGGTTGATCCACCTGGGCCGGGTGGTGGGCCAGGTCGCCGCAGATGAGCGCCCGCTCCCCCAGCGAGGCAAGCAGGATGCTAGTGTGTCCAGGGGTGTGGCCCGGTGTCGGGACAGTGGTCACGCCGTCGGCCAGGGCCACCTCGCCGCTGAACAGCTCCAGCACGCCCAGGTCCCTGAGGGGCACCACCGTGCGGTAGGTCCCCTGTCCAACGCGGGCGGGGTCTGTGAAGAAGTCCCAGTCGGCCTGGGGCACGTAGTAGCGGGCACGGGGGAAGGTGGGCCGGGGAGAGCCGGCCTCGTACTGCAGGTTCCAGCCCACGTGGTCGCCGTGCAGGTGGGTGAAGACGACGACATCGATGTCCTCCGGACGCACCCCCTTCTCCTGCATGTCGTCCAGCAGACGGCCGCGGGCGCCGCCCAGCCAGTCGTGGGGGCCAGGACCGACACCAGTGTCCACCAGCACTGTGCGGCCGCCGGCGCGAACGACATATGCCTGGGCATAGGTCTGGAAGCGGCCGTCGGGGGCGTAGGCCTGCGGGTAGAGCTGGCGGTAAGGCTCGAAGGCGGCCGCCCCCTGCTGGGGGAAGAAGGCCTGGAAGGGGAAGGCCATGGGGGTGTCCAGCAACTCGATGACCTCGATGTTGCCGACGCGCAGGACGTGGCCGGACATGGGGCACCTCCTCGCCAGGT
>JANXAP010000029.1 GCA_025062275.1 Dehalococcoidia bacterium | reverse complement strand
TCGATGGCGGCCGAGGCGTCGAAGAAGAACTGCAGCGACTGGTTGAAGCGGTAGAAGGCGTCGCGGCGCAGACCGTCGTGGGAGCGGGCGAAGCCTTCCGGGTCCTCCAGGTCCAGGGTGTTCAGGGTGTGATGTAGGTCGGCCTTGCCGTTGGCCTTGATGTTCTCCAGCATCTCCTTCCAGCGGGCATAGGGGGCCTCCAGCCAGAAGTCGCAGTCCTCCACCTCCTCCTCGGTCGCCTCCCTCACGTCGGCCACTTCGAAGGCCTCGAAGGTCACCACGTAGAACTTCTGGAGGTCGGGGATCTTGATGCCCATAGTCGTGTCGCAGGTGCCGATGCGCCGGTAGGCCTCCTGCCCGTTGACGATGTCCTTGAGGGCCTGGAACCACTCCAGGGACGGAAAGGTGGCACGCACGGTGGCAGTCTCCTGGCTCATGGCCTGTCCTCCTCGCACTTCATTCTAATGCCGCAGGGCCCGGGAGGCGCTACGCCTCAGCGACCGGCGGGCACCGGCGACCACTGCCTCAGGTAGGGGAAGAGCCGGTCGCGTCGCTCGGGCATGCCGGCCGCAGCCAGGCGGTCCAGGTAGTCCCTGAGCCAGCGGCGGCGGAAGTAGTTGAGCAGGGCGTACCCCCGCTTCAGCTCCTCCTGGCCCAGGCCGCCGCCCAGCAGCACCATGAGCGCCTCCGGCAGGGTGCGGTCCTTGTCGTCTTCGTAAGCGAAGAGGGCCTCAGCCCGTTGCAGATAGGAGTGCATCTCCTCCCGGCACTCGGGCTTGCGCATCAGGAAGTAATGGAGGTGCTTCACGCCATAGGCCGTCTGGCGGGCCAGGTCTTGCATGGTCAGCCGGAAGATGAGGGCATCCCCCTCGCTGGCGGCCGTGTAGTAGCCTATCTGGCACAGGTGCATGAGGTAGCTGGTGTTGAAGATGAACATGAGCGTCGACGTCTCGGTCCAGCGGCGAGCGTCCTTGATCACCCTCAGATAGTAGCCCGGGCTCTGCCGCCCCATGCCCACGCCGTTCAGATAGGCCCGCTTGCGGAACACGTCGAAGTGACGGGCGTAATCGAACCCCACGGTGGCCATGTAGACCTTGACCTCGTGGTAGCCGTAGGACATCTCCTTCACCCATTTGCCGATGACGTCGGAGCAGACCAGGGCGTTCTGGCAGAGGTAGGTGCAGAGCTGGGCCAGGGCCCTCTCCTGGGGCTCGGGCAGGGGGGTTATCTCGTCCCAGGGGATGGCTGTGGCCGGCTTCCACTGGCGCTGGATGGACTCCTCGTAGAGGTCAGCGGCGTTGTCGGCCCAAAGCTCGGCCTTTTCGTAGATGGTGTAGCCCATGGACGGGGCGCCAGGGTTGTGCTGGGCGCCACGGGGCATCTCGGTCTGGTAGGGCCAGTAATCGGGGATGTCGCCGTAACTGCCCACGTTCAGGGCCCCGAGGGTGAGGCCCTTCTTGCCCGGACGGACCCGCACGCCCCATTCGGTACGCACGTTCATCCAGGCCAGCTCCTGACGCCGCTGCCGTTGCTCGGGAGTCTCCTGCTGCCGTTGCTGGGCCCGTTCGCGGATGATGATCAGCCGCTCGGCCTGGTCGAACCGCAGGCCGGCCTCCAGCATGGCCCGGACCTCTTCCATGCGCAGGCCAGCTCGAAGCGCTCGCTGGACCAGGTCCGCGGGCCAGCGACGCTTGCGGGCCATGCGGGCCACGTCGTCGGGGATCTCCACCTCCTGGCCTGCCCGAAGTCGCTCCTGCTGGGCGATGAATTCCTCTGCCTGCTGAGGGCTTACGCCTCTCAGGATCTGGGCGCGAATGGCTGCCGGTGCGAAGCCCAGGGCCAGGGCGCGTCGCACCAGGTCCAGGGGGAAGTCCCGTTCCTGGGCGATCTGGGCCAGCTCAGCAGGCACCTCAATAGCTTCCTGGCTCATGCGCCTCGCCTCCTAGGTAGTCTATGAGCGGGCCGTCGGGAAGGTGTACGCTCCCCGACGGCCCGACGCCCTGCCCGAAGGCGCTTACGTCTCGATGAAGGCCCTCAGGGTGGGGTTCATGCGGTAGCGACGCTCGGGCAGTCCTGCCACCTCCAGGCGGTGCAGGTATTCCATGACCTGGCGACGGCGCAGGTTCATCAGGAAGTCGAAGCCCTTGTCGATGTTCTTGCGGCCGCCGCCGGCCAGGACCATTATGGCCTCGTCGAACAGGGGCGCGTTGGCCGAGGCGCCGGACTGCATATCCAGGGCCAGAGGCCCCTCGATCTTGTCCAGGTAGTAGTGGATCTCTTCGCGGCGCCAGGGCTGCGTCTCTAGGATGTGCTTCAGGTGCATGACGCCGAAGGCGATGTGGCGCGACTCGTCCTGAGCGCACAGCCGGAAGATGGCCTTCTCCGCCTCGTTGTAGGCCAGGGCCTCGCCGGAGCGGAACAGGGTCTGCACCAGCGCTTCGGCGAACACGTGCATGATGGCCGAGAACTCGCTGAAGTCCTGGCACTCCAGGATGATGCGCAGGCCGCCACCGCCACTTTCCATCAGTAGGCCGCCGCCGTTGGCGAGCGCCCGCTTGCGGAACACGTCCAGGTGCCGGGCCTCGTCCATGATCTGGGTCAACAGGAAGAGCTTTACCTCGTACCACTCGGGGTTGATGCGCTCCAGCCACTGCCCGGGGGTGTCGCCGGCGATGAACTCCACCTCGGTGAGGAAGGTGGCGAACTGGCACCATGCTCGCTCCACATCGTCGGGCAGGGGCCTCAGGGTGTGCCACGGGATATCAGTGGCCGACGACCACTGCCGCTGCACGGCCTCCTCGTAGAGAAGGCGCACGTTGTCGGACCAGGTCTCGTGGCGCAGGGGGTAGTAAAGGTTGTGGCGGGCCGCCGCTGGGTGCCGCTCCGCCCCCCGGGGACGGGCGCTGTAGTCGTCGCTGGCGTCGGGCAGCTCCTGTCCCGCCTCCAACAGGTCGAGGGTGAGGCCCTTGCGGCCGGGGCGGAGGCGGGTGGCCTCCACCCTCGCCCTGTCTTCTGGCTTGAGCCAGCTCAGGTCCAGCTCGGGCAAATCCTCCTCAGTGGTCAGCCTGTAGAGCGTGTCCTTGTCTATGGCCATTGGCGACACCCCCTCGTGTACCTCAGCAAAACCTTAGCACCCGCTCAAATTAAGTCTGGCTAAATTATACGCCCGCATCCCGCGTTGTCAAGCAGTTGCCGGCCATTTCCTGCGACAAGCGTCTTCGCTGGTCAGGATCATCGGTGGGTGAAACATATTCGGTGTCAGTTGGTGAGCCGCGGCACACGGATATCGCTGAGAGGGGTTCCAGGGACGAACTCCATATCTTCGCCGGGCGACAGGACGGCTTGTACGAACCGCACGTCCACATCGCAGTCGTTGCCGCTCCGGCACTGAAAGTCCTCCAGGAAGGCCAGCGCGAAACCCAGCACGGTCACCTGGGAGCGGCCTCGCAGGTCGCTGTCGGATACTACCGGTATCAGCACCACCCGCTTGCTGCCCTGACCAGCGGGCGACCAGGGGTTGCAGCGCTCGCTGCGGAAGCGCCACTGACCGCTGCCCGTCTGCTCGAACACCTCGTTGAAGGAGTCGCACAGGGGGTCGGTGGCGTTCAGGCGGGCCTGCATCCCCTGTTGAGTGGGGCCGCGCATGTTGCCCGGCTCCGTATCGTAGGTGTGGCCCACCTCTACCGTGGCGCCGTTTTGGATGTTGCAACGGTACAAGTTGGCACCGTGGCTGCCACCGCAGCGGTCGTTGGGGACGGCCAGGGCGCCGAAGTTGCCATGGTCGCCACCCTGGGCGCTGTACTTGATGGTCACCACATCGCCGTAGCGAGCGTTGCGGCGGACCGATTCCTTCATGGCCCACGGCATCGCGTTACCCGCCGTATTGGGCGACTGAATCGATGCCGTGGCCGACGCCTTCACGTTGGTAGTGGTGAACCCCAGCACCCTAGCTAGAAGGAAGGGGGCGTCGCGATGGGATACTCGCACCGCCAGCGACGTGCAGTTCCGTGCCTGGGCCGTACACCCGGCCGGCAGCAGGTCTACCGACTCCAGTCGCCAGCCGCCCCGGTCCACGCCGTTGCGCCGGGCGTAGTCGGTGGCCACGGCCACGGCAGCGGACGGGTCGTTGGGTAGCTCCTGAACGCCCGCCAGGGCGGCCGCATCGGCCACGTTCTGCAACTCCCGCCGCTGCCACATCATGACGCCCACGTCCACGGCCATGGCCCCGAACCCCATCAGCACGGCCATGAACAGGGCGGCCATGATGATGACGTTGCCTGCCTCCCGCCAGCGGCGCCTGCGGCGGCTATCGCCAGCGTTCCGGAGGTGGAGGCCCACGTTTCTCACCTCGGTCAGGGCAACAGCTGCGAGAGCCGCTCCATGAACCCCTCGAAGAAGCCGTTCACGGCTGCTCCCAGAGTGGCGAGGCCGACGGCGGCTGCCAGCACCACCAGGGCCATGACCAGGGCGTATTCGGTAAGGGCCTGGCCACGTTGGCCGCAGCTACCTTCGCCCTGCGCCCTGGCGAACACGCCTCTCCTTCGCGACTCCGCGACAGCCTGAAAGCCAGACAGGCCTCGGCACTACTGCTGGGCCTAGCCGTGGAAGAGACTCACGAGGGCTTCCGGAGTTACAGGAGGGCGGAGCCGAATGGATCCCCGGGACAGGTACGCTCCACCATCGTTGGGGGCCTTTGGCGTGAATGAGCTGTACTGGGGGGCTGGCGACTGGACACTGGCAGCAGTGGGCGCGTATATTCCAATGTGGGCGGATGGCCTGGGTGGGGTCGTCTTGCCCTGGGCGGCAACCAGGGGCGTAGCTCAGTGGCAGAGCACCGGTCTCCAAAACCGGAGGTCGGGGGTTCGAATCCCTCCGCCCCTGCCAGATTTTCAGATACGGGACGCCATCGAGCCTGTCACCTCGGCCTCTCCCGCAGGACTCGCCTGACAGCAATTTTGCTAGCAATTGGGCTGAAGCCCCGCCGCCGGCCCCAGGCGGCCTGATGGCGTGCTGCAGGTCTCGGATCCAGCAGTCTCGCTCGGCATTCTTTGGCTATCCAGGATCGTCGACCGCGAACCTGGTTGAAGCACATCGCTACCTGCGTATCTGGCCAAGCTTGCAGTGGGCGCCCCCCTTCTATCACTGCTGTGCGCGTTACCTTCTCACGCCCCTGGCAGTCTGATGGCCACCGCCATCTCCCAGGGGCCGAACCGCTGGCCGACGCTCACATAGGGTGGCGGCCATCCCGGCCAGCTGCCGCCCGAGGTCAGACTGGGGACGATGCAGGTGTTGGGTGTCACCTGCCGCTCGATGCCCCCGAATCCGGCGATGCCGTCGTAGAGCACCGTGTCGCAGTGGCGAATCGGCGACAGGTTCTGGAAGGCACACCCGAACACGAACCTGAAGCGGGCTATCCCCTCCGTAAGGGGCTCCGGCACCGGATTCCAGGAGCATGCCGCGTAGAAGTTCCACGAGTTGGCGTCCGGCCACAAACGGCGGGCGATGGCGCCTGCCCAACGGGGCATCGAGCAACCGGCGTCGTTGCAGGCCCAGATACGATAGTGGGAGACGACGTTGTCTCGTTCAGGAACTCCTACCACTTAGCCATGTGCTCTCTCCTCCAACTCCGGTCGGTGCTGCCCTGCCACACGAGTGCCGCTGGCGCTCATCGCCACTTTGCCCGGCGACTCCGACAAGGACGCAAAGGCAAGAGCCTGCCTGTGGGCGGGGGTGTAGTTACCTGCCTCAGCCTTTGAGACAGGCGCGCTACCTCTCGCCCAATATCGTCGCCGACTGTACTTGATTCACCCCCCATGTGCGAAGTGAAGGGTTGATGACGGGAATTTATCATACCTGTGTTATTTGGAGCAACAACTGCCTAGCTATCCGGCCCGTTGTTGAACATCGTAACCTCGTTAGCCATCGGGGCATCCCTGATGGACCATCCCTGTGGCGTCTCTCGCCTATTGGACAGTGAACCGTGCGCTGCCCGCTTCAAAAAGCGACGCCCGACCCCGCAACAGCGACAAGATGCGTGTTCTTCAATAATGGCGAAGAGGATGGGCCACCAGCTTCGATGTCCAGGAGCTGCGATGCCTACAGATTAGCACCCCCTGCTCTCGCTGTTTGGTGCACAAAGAAGCTGCCGCAACTTCTTGCATACACGTCTGGAAGCTTTTAAAATTGCCCGCGAAGACGCGTTGGAGGTAGGAGCACATGAGGCGGTTGGTCTTATCTCTGCTGGCCATCGGCTTGCTGGCGGCGGCCTGCGGGGGTGGGGAGCGGGCAGGGGGACTCGAGGGTTCTGACAGAGAAGAGGCGCAGGTCGTGACCATTACTGCCTGGGCGGGTGGCAACCCTCAAACGGAGCAGGGCCGCATTGGCATGCTGGAGAGGGCTGCCGAGCGACTGAACGAGCAACTGGCTCGCGAAGGCTCTAAAGTACGGGTGCGAGTCCAGGGCACACTGGACACCTCCGGCGACATGGCCCGGAAGTTCGTGCTGGCTGCCCAGGCCGGGCAGGCGCCCGACATCGTCAACAGCGGCCATGAGGACATAGCTGCCTGGGCTCAAGCGGGATTCATCGTCCCGCTGGACGACTACATCTCCCGATATCGCGACTCAACCGGCCTCAAGGATGTCATCCCCAATCTTTGGGACGCCATGCGCTTCCGTGGCGCTATCTGGGGCGTACCTCAGGACACAGAGGCCCGGCCCCTTTACTTCAGTCGGACGCTTCTACGGCAACTGGGCTGGTCCGAGGCAGACATACAGTCCCTGCCCGACCGGATCCGCAGCGGACAGTTCACTCTCTACGATATGCTGAGGGTGGCAAAGGAGGCCCAAGAGCGAGGCGTGGTTCGGCCGGGCTATGGCTACTGGACACGTCCCGTCTTTGGCGACAACTACTGGGGTGGCGACTTCTATCAGTTCTACGTGGCCTTCGGAGGCAGCCTGTGGGACCCTGCTTCGGGAAGGCTTGCTGTAGACCGCGAGGCCCTGCGCAAGTTCTTTCAGTTCCACTACGATGCCATCTATACTTACGGCGTCACTGCTCGTACCGTCATCGGTGGCACCGAGTGGAAGCAGTGGCACGAGACGGTGAGCAGGGGCACCGACGTCCTGTTCTGGAACGGCGGCGTGTGGCAGTGGGCTGAATGGGCGCAGGGCTACCTGGGGGGCGACGAAGGCCGTTTGTGGCAGAACGTGGGCTTCGCCCTCATCCCCGCCGGGGAACCGGGCAGGCGTCCCACCACCCTATCGCACCCGCTGGCCTACATGGTGACCTCGGAGAGAGCCTCGGGCCGCAAGAACCAGGAGCTGGCCTTCCGGCTCATAGCCCTCGCCACCAGCCCTGACCTGAACTCCGAGTACGCCGTCCAGTCGAAGCACCTGGCCATCCTGAAAACGCAGCTGGACGATCCCACCTACACCCGCGACCGGTTCCTGGCGTCCACCAGCTACATGGTCGATCACGCCTTCTTCCTGCCCAACAACTCCGCCTATGGCCAGTTCGATGCCGCCCTGGGCCGAGTCCTGATGGCGCTGGCTGCTGGACAGTTGAATGTGGACCAGGCGGTGGAGCGGGCCGTAAATGACCTCAGGAGCGCCGTGCCGGACCTTATAGTGCGTTAGCGCCCCAGTGCTATGGGTGGGGTGTCGAAAACGGTCGAGAACAGGCGCCCCCGGCGGGCTGTCCGCTGGGGGCGTTTCCCTCCTATGCCGCTGTCTTGGCCTCGGCACTCCCTCGGACTGCTGATGCTTTTGCCATGTCTGGCGCTGGTGGTGCCCTTCCTGTTGGTGCCGGCACTCATGACAGTGCACCTGAGCACCACGAACATGAGCCTCGCCACGCTCGGAAACACGCAGTTCGTGGGCCTGGACAACTACGCCCGCCTGCTAGAGAGGCCGGAGTTACCACGCATTGCGGTCAACACGGTTGTGTTCGTGGTGCCGAATCTCGTGCTCTTCAGCCTGGCCCTGCCACTGGCGGTAGCTGCCCTGACGACCGTCTGGAACCGGAGCGTGGGCCGTTTCGCCCGGCTGCTGTGGCTGCTACCACGGCTCACGCCCTCGGTAGTCTACTCCCTCCTCTGGGTGTGGCTGACTGCCGACGCCCCTTTCGGCACGTTGAATCAACTCGCTGAGGTCATCGGCCTGCAGCCGAGAAACTGGCTGCTCGAGCATCCGTGGCTGACCATCGTGGCCGCCGACGGCCTCATCGGCACGTCCTTTGCAACGGTTCTTTTCGTTGCAGCCATGGAGGCGGTGCCGAGAGAGCTGGTCATGGCGGCCCAGGTCGATGGGGCCTCGCGCTGGCAGCTCCTGCTGCACGTGGTGCTCCCATACATTCGCTGGCCGGTGCTGTTTGTCAGCGCCTACCAGTTCCTCTCGCTGCTGGCGTCGTTCGAGTTGATCTTGCTCCTGACTAACGGAGGGCCAGGACTGTGGCAGACGGAGACGTGGTCACTGTATGCCTATCATCAGGCGTTCTCATACTACGCAGGGGGCTTACAGATAGGGTACGGGGCAGCCATCGCCACCGTGTTAGTGTTGGCGGGCCTGGTGGCATCCTTGCTCTTCCTGCGCCTCTTCGACTTCCGTCGCCTCGCAGGTGAGCCGCGGCTCAAAGTTGCGTGATGGACAGGCTGCGATCGGCAGGCTCATTGCTGCCACTGGTGGCGCTCGTGGCAATAACGGCGCCGCTGATCCTGCTCTATGCCTGGCTCCCTCTCGCTGCCTTTGCCGATGAGGTGCGCGGTCTGCGCCCGTCCGGCCTGACCCTCGACAACTTTCGGGAGCTGTTCCAGCCTGTGGCAGGAGGGTCGCTGGCTGAGGCGAGCGTCAGGTCCCTGTTGCTGGCCTGTGGTTACTCGCTGTTGTTGCTGGCGGCGGCCTTGCCCGCGGCTTATGCACTTTCGCGCCTGCCCATGCCCGGACGGCGAGCGGTATTGGCTGCGCTGCTGGCGCTTCACGCGTTCCCTTTTCTCTCGCTACTGGTGGGCGTGTATCAGGTGCTGCGGGAGCTAGGCCTCTACAATTCCTTGCTGGGCGTGGCGCTGGTCAAGACTGCCACCGAGGTGCCCCTGGCTGTATGGGTGATGAAGGGCTTCTTTGACCGGATACCGTGGGAGCTCGAGGCAGCGGTGCTGGTGGACGGCGGGACGCGCTGGCTCGCCTTTCGCCGCGTGTGCCTGCCCCAAGCGAGGCCCGGCATCCTCGCCCTCCTCACCTTCGCTTTCGTATCGGGGTGGAACGAGTTCCTGCTACCCTACATATTTCTCCCCTCGCAGCAGCAGTGGACTCTCCCGCTGTTCGTGCGGTCCCTCATCGCCGACTATCGGTTCGTGGACTATGGCGTAGTGGCTGCAGCCTCGCTAGTATACGTCGCGCCTCCCCTGTTGCTGTTCTGGGCGGGGCAGAAATACTTGCTGCAGACGTACGCGTTGAGCGGCGGCGTTCGGGCCGCCAGGTGACGATGCGGCTCCAAGTCCGGGAATTGAGCAAGCGGTTCGGGCACGTCTGGGCCCTGAGGGAGGTGTCTTTTACCGTCGAGGCGGGCGAGCTGGCCGTCCTTCTGGGGCCGTCGGGTAGCGGCAAGACCACCCTACTGTGGCTGGTCGCTGGCCTCGAGGAGCCGACCTCTGGCCAGGTGCTGTTCGATGGCAAAAACGTATCGGGCGCGTCCCCGCGTCACCGCAACGTGGGCATGGTTTTCCAGAACTATGCTCTATACCCGCATATGTCCGTCCTCGACAACATCGCCTTCCCTTTGCGCCTTCAGGGGCTGAGCAGCGATGAGCGGCAGGCCCGGGTGCGAGAGGTCGCCCGCATGCTTTCCATCGAGGAGCTACTGCAGCGTCGTCCGGACCAACTGTCAGGCGGTCAACAGCAGCGCGTCGCCCTGGCCCGAGCACTGGTGAAGAGGCCAGCTGTCCTGCTGCTGGACGAACCCCTGGCCAACCTTGACCCCGTCCTGCGGCGCTCGGCGCGCGACGAGATCCGGTCCCTTCAGCGCCGACTTGGCATCACTACCCTGTGGGTCACGCACGACCGAGACGAGGCGATGGCGGTAAGTGACCGCCTGATAGTGCTGCGCGAGGGGAGGCTCGTGCAGGAAGGGCCCCCCACCGAGGTTTACCGTCGCCCCAAGGACGCCGTAGTCGCCACCTTGCTGGGGGAGATTAACCTGTGGCCTGCCCAACTCAGGCAGTGCTCCTCGGGCTGGAATCTGTGGGTGGACGGCTGGCCGGAGCCCATCGCTCGCTGGCCCTGTCGTCCCGAAGAAGTCCGGGGAGGGGACGATTGCCTGGCCGGGGTTCGACCGGAGGACGTGGTCGTGCATCCGGACGGCCCGGCGGAGCTTCTGGGCGTGGAGCCGTGGCACGGCGCGACCATGGCCTGCTACCGGCTGGGGCCGCACCGGGTGAGGGCCCTGCTCCTCAGGGACCAGGCCCCGGCCACGGCCTCCATAAGCTTCCTCCAGGGCAGCGTCATAGTTCTACCGCCGCCTCGATAATCGGCCGTAGGGCCGGCTCCATCGAACACGAGGTGCTGGCGACTCTTCGCCGGCCCCGCACCGGATTTCTTCCTCGAACCATGACCGAGGTCCGGCAGCAAATCCGATACCGTGACGCTATGATAGGCTCAAAAACCCTTCGCAGGAGGATGCAGATATGCGGTGGGAGATCGTTCACGAGGAGGCCTACTCGGTACTGAGGGTTCACCTCGACCCTGGAGAAGAGGTAGCGGGGGAAGCCGGTGCCATGCTTCTTACTAGGGGCGATGTGGAAGCCAGGGCGGCAGCCGGTGGCATCAAGGGCGCCATAGCCAGGGCCTTAGGAGGAGGGGAATCCCCCTTCTTCAACCTGTACCGTGCCAGGGGTGCCTCCGAGGTGTGGTTAGCCCCACCGCTTCCAGGCCAGGTGTCCCACCTGCCTCTCGACAGTGGCGGCTATATTCTCACGCGAGGGGCCTATCTGGGCCACTGGGGCCAGGTAGAGTTCCACGTGGCCTGGCGTGGCGTGTCGGGCCTTCTCGCTCACGGTCATTTCCTCCTCTTGAAGGCCAGCGGCTTTGGAGGCATCTGGCTGTCCGCCTTCGGTGCCATCGACGAGGTGGAGGTGCCGACCGGCGAGCGGGTTATGGTGGACAACTTCCACTTCGTCGCGGTCGCGGACGATGCTCGCTACGCGGTGAAGCCTTTCGGGGGCATCAAGACCGCGTTGCTGGGGGGCGAGGGGCTCGCGGTGGAGGTCGAGGGCCCTGCCCGACTTCTGGTGCAGACGAGACAGGCCCCCGCCATGGCTGCCCTGCTCTCGCCCTTCTTGCAGGGTAAGCTGGAGCGTCGCTAGGCTGATTTGGCATCAAAAAGGGTCGGCAGACTCGTGGTGACCGGTGATGGCGCCCACGGGTGCCGTTCTGGTCGTGGGGGACATCCCTCGCCGTGACGTAGCGCGTCGTCAGCCTCCTTCGGAAGAGAAAGAGCGAGCCAGAAGAGAAAACCGCGCCGGTGGGGCCTCATGGGCACGAAGGTGGCGGAGCCAGGTCAAGCCGAGAAGATCTTGAGAAGGGCATGGCCGACATCATCAGCGAACCGGGCAAGTGGCCGGTGCCAGTGCTCCCGTGCTGCTGGGGCTGCTGAGTCTCGGTGACCAGGCTTACGTCCTGGCAGTCCTTTGCGGTTAGTGCCCGCCACCAATCACCGCACGAGTAGGACGCTGGCCGCCCCGCGTCCGGGCCAAGGCCATGGGGGCTTCCAGTCCTGGATCGGACCGGAGGCGGCCGCGCTCCTTCCCCACTTGAAGGTAGCGTGAGGCGCCCGCCTCTGCACGAGAGCGCCACCTGCTGGCCGTCCCCCTGCAAAAATCACCAACCGCACATGCGACGATCGCCGAGGTATGCCACGTCTTGACAGCGTGCAGTGCTTGTTGAAACAGAACAATGTATTAGGTTTGAGCGCCCCCACGGGGAAGGAGGACAGAAGGAATGAGCAAGGCCGTGGCCACCCTCGGCCAGGATGCCGAGTGCTGGTCGGCACAGGGCCAGCGAGGGGGCGAGCGAGCGACGTTCGAAACTTGCTGGAGCAAGCAAGGCCTCCTGCTCTCGTTGAAGGGCGAACATGTGAGAGTGGGAGACAAGACCATGACCCTGTCCATGGAGGCCCAGGAGGTGGGCAACGTCTCGCCCAGGGACTTCGAGCCCCCCTTCCCGGTGCGAGAGCTGCCCTCCGGCGTGCCCATCCCGCCGCAGGGGCGGTGAGGGGGGATCCAGGGGCCGCTATAGGACAACGGAGGATGCTTCTCCACTCCAGTCCGAAGGCTTCGGACAGGGCGTGAGCGGCTCGCTCGCCTCCAGACGAGCAGCGCTGACCGCCCCTGTCGCCTGACATCACACGCAACGGGAGTCCCTCACTCGAGGGGAGCTATCCCGTGCCTGTCGCGCGTCGGTCTACCGGACAGCTATGACGCGGAACTCGTCGACCGTGAAGACCTGGACGTTGGTGACACAGACCCAATGTCCGCTCCCGCTCGGGCTCTCGTTGCAGGTGTACCACACCGGAGTACTGGAGGTGAGGCGAAGCTTCACCTCTCCAGCCGGGGCATCCAAGTCGAACTCCACACTGCGCAGGTACTGTGGATCTGTCGGCTCTAGGTTGTAAGCGATGTTCGAGACCCTGTATCCGGTGATGGGCATGGCCCCGTCGCCTGCCCCGGACCCGGGGACCACGTTGCCGCCTGCCAGACCGATAGTGAAAGCTGCTAGAACCGCCCCGACAGCAATAACCGAATTGATGCCCATGGGCCACACCTCTGCGCATTCGATTGAGTGGCTTTCAGGCGTCCGTTCCGCTGCCGATAGTGCCTCACCGCCCTGGCTTGTGCGTCCGCGTAAGGTTCAGCGACCGACCGTTCCGTTGCAAGAGAGCGCGGAAGTGGCACAGGCGTAACACACGCTCGCGCCTGCTTTTCGCATCCGGAAAAAACCAGGCGCGAGCTCTCAGACGCCAGAGGGGCCGGCCGTTGCAGGCAGATCAGTGGTCGGCTCGAGCACCGGCCGAGGCCGGCCTATGACCGTTTCGAATCGAACGTGAGGCGGTCTAGCGGGCAGCCGAGGGTGGCCGGGTTGTCCCCGACCTACAGACCGCGCAGGCGGGGGTCCAGCACGTCCCGCAAGGCATCGCCGAAGACGTTCAGGCCCCACACGGCCAGGAAGATAGCCAGCCCGGGCCAGACTGCCAGCCAGGGATGGGCACGCATGAACAGAAGCCCCTCGGTGCTCAGCATCCGACCCCAGTCGGGGAAGGGTGCAGGCACGCCGAACCCGAGGAAGCCGATGGTGCCCACCGCCAGGATGGCAGCCCCCAACTGTAGTGTCGCCAGCACGATGACCACAGGCATCACGTTGGGCAGTATATGCCGGAATATGATGCGCACATCCGAGGCGCCCACCGCCCGGGCGGCCTCCACGAACATATTGTTCTTCAGCGCCAGGGTGGCGCTGCGGATCACTCGCGAAGCCCCCGCTGCCAGCACCAGCCCCAGCACCGCTACGATGGCCGCGCTCTGGGTGGTAGGGCTGGGGCCGGCGTATTCCTTGGCCACCTGCACGCCCGTCAGCAGAATGACGATGGCCGGGAACGATATCCAGGCATCCACCAGCCTCTGTATCAGCAGGTCCAGCTTGCCGCCCAGGTAGCCCGACACAGTGCCCACCAGGGTGGCCAGGCCCATGGAGATAATCACCGCCGACAGACCGATGAGAAGCGAGGTGCGGGCACCATAAATCACCTGGCTGAGCATATCTCGGCCCAGTCGGTCGGTCCCGAACAGGTGAGACAGGGAAGGCCCCTGAAGGCGATTGGCGATGTCCTGGTCATCGTAGTAATAGGGAGCCAGCAGCGGGTCGTCGCGCTGGAAGAGGGTCACCAGCTGGTTGTCTGCGAACACGGCGCAGACAACCATGGCCACGATGATAGATAGCCCAACCGCTCCCAGGGGCTTGCGTCGGGCGAACCGCCACAGCCCCCGCAGCGCTCCCAGCCATGGGCCCGGGCCGGGGATGGCCTCCACCCGTCCGGAGACAGCAATGGCAGTGTCGCTCACGTCGGCCTCTCCTTCAGGCGTAACGTATGCGCGGGTCCAGGTAGGCGTACAGCACGTCCACCAGCAGGTTGGACAACACTACTGCCAGGGCCACCACCAGGTTGACCGCCTGCACCACCGGGTAATCGCGAGAATTGACCGCCGTCACCAGGTAGGAGCCGATGCCCGGCACGCTGAAGATGGTCTCCAGGACCACCGTCCCGCCCACCAGCAACGGGACCTGCAGGCCTATGAGGGTGGTCACCGGTATGAGGGCGTTGCGCAGGGCGTGGCGCAGGATGATGGCCCTCTCCCGGAGACCCTTGGCCCAGGCGGTGCGGATGTAGTCCTGGCGCAGCACCTCCAGCATCTGAGTGCGGGTGAGGCGCATGACCGACCCCGACAGGCCCAGTCCCAGGATGGAGGCGGGGATGATCATGAAGTAGAGATTGGACAACGGGTCATCGAAGAAGCTTTCGTAGTGTATGGGCGGCGCCCAGCCCCACCACACGTTGGGGAGCACCACTACCAGCGTCCCCAGCCAGAAAGCGGGGACAGCGATGAAGACGATGGCGCTGCCCCGCATCAGATAGTCCAGCCAGCGGTCCTGACGTATGGCCGCGATCACGCCCACTGGCACTGCCACAACGATGCTTATGAGGAGCGCCAGCAGGCCCAGCTCGAAGGTGACAGGAAGGCGCCGCGCCAGCTCGCGACCGATGGGCTGCTGGCTCTGGAGGGAGGTGCCCCAATCGCCGGTGAAGACCCCTCCCACGAACTCCCCGTACTGCTCGTACCAGGGTTTGTCGAGCCCGAGCTGGCGCCGCACCGCCTCCCGGTCGCCGTGGGTCAGCGGAGTGTACTGACCGATGATGATCTCCACGGCGTCGCCCGGCAGCAGGCGGACCAGCAGGGCTACCAGGACCGTCACCAGCGCCAGGGTGGGCACCAGCAGGCCCACCCTGCGCATGATGTAGCCCCACATGGCGTCGCCCCGTCGTCCCCTTGTCCGTCAGCAGGCCTTACAGCCGCTGCCGGGAGGTGTCGATCTGGAAATATGGAGTGGACTCGGAGCCGATGCCATAGCTGGTGGGGGCAGCGTAGGCGCGAGTGTATGGCTGACGGGCGCCGAAGCCGTAAGGCCCCACCAGCGGGATGTAGTACATATTGCGGGCGTTGATGCGCTGGATTTCCAGGGCCAGCGCCCGACCGCGGTCGAAGTCGGTCTCCTGCCCCAGCTGCTCGATGAGCCGCAGGATCTCGGGGTCGCGGATGCGCGAATGGTTGCGCGGGTTGTCGGTGAACTGGTTGGTGAACTGGTTCCAGGGGTGAGGCACCGGCGTCTCCAGGGCGAAGGCCATGCCCGACCGCAGCCCACCGAAGAAGATGCCGCCCTGGGGGTTGATCCACTCCGACTGGTAGTCGTGGTTGACCAATCGGGCGCGGATGCCCGCCTCCCGCAGCATGGCCGGGAGCGCCTCGGCCATGGGGTTGTAGTAGGGCACGGCGGTGACGTAGGCGTTGGCAGTGTAGTGGAGTTCGGTGTCGAAGCCGTCCGGGTAGCCGGCCGCCGCCAGGAGCTGCCGGGCGCGCTGCACGTCGCGGCGGAAGAACTGGCCCAGCTCGCCCATCTCGGGGCCTTCGGGGTCCACATACCAGATGAAGCCAGCGTTGAGCAGATTGTGCTTCTTGCCGCCTTTGCCCCCCGAGGCCAGCTGGATGAGGGCCTCGCGGTCGATGGCCAGGGACACCGCCTGCCGCACCCTCGGGTCGTTGAAGGGCGGCTGGTTGGCCTCGTAGGCCGCCGGCGGGAAGAAGATGATGGTCAGCAGGTTGGCTATGTTCTCGGTAATGATGGCCTGCGGGTTCTGGCGTCGGAAGACGTCGATGAGCTCCGCCGGGACCGTCATGGTCTCCAGGCGGCCGGCCGAGAACTGGCTGATCTCGTTGTTCTTGTCGGGAATGACGTAGGCCTCGAACCCGTCCACGTAGGGGAGACGGTTGCCACGGTCGTCGGTGGCCCACCAGTTGGGGTTCTTCTCCGCCTTGGCCATCACCCCCTGCTGGTAGGAGCGCAGAATGAACGGGCCGGAGCCGATGAGGGTGGTATTGAGCAGGTCGGGGTTATTGGTGGCCTCAGGCGGGTAGATCCAGAAGTCGCTGGGCGAGGCCAGCATCACCAACAGCGGACCGAAGGGCCGCGACAGCTTCACCCGCACCTGTCTCGGCCCGGCCACGGTGATGGAGTCGATGGCCGCCAGGTTCACCCCGCGGTCGGGCCGGGCGGACTTGTAGTATTCCCACGCCTTGACCACGTCGTCAGGCGTTACCGGGCGTCCGTTGACCGGCGGCACCGGATGCCAGGTGGCGTTGTCCTGCAGGGTGAAGATGTAGGTGAGCTGGTCCACCACCTCGTAGCTCTTGGCCAGGTCTGGCACCGGCCGGTACCACTCGCTGGGCGGCAGGTCCAGCTCCTCGGTGTTGGGATCATCGGGGCCGGAGATGTGCTTCAGGAGACGACTGACGAAGTAGGAATTGAAGGTCTGCACGGTGAAGGTGGGGAAGCGGTGGGCGTCGAACCGTCCCTGCACGTCCGACAGGGCGAACCGCAGCAACCCGCCCAGCCAAGGCGTCTCCGCTCCTGGCGCGCCTACCGCGGGCGTGCTGGGGACGCTCTCTTCGCCGCATGCCAGGTAGGCAGAGCCTGCCAGCGCTGCCGTTCCCAAAGCCCCCGCCCTGAGGAACTGGCGTCGTGTGAGACTACGACGAAGCAAACGCTGCCAGCCCTGCTTTTCCTGATGCCCCATGCTGCCCTCCTTCGGCGTTCTGAAAAGGCTCACCATTATGAAAGGAGTTGCGGGCGTGAATTGTCAAGCAACATAGATGACTTCTTTTGCCTGAATAGCAAACGTTTTTCGGCCTCGCCGGGGAGGCTCGGGGGCGGTCTATGAGCGCTAACGAATGCTGTTGCGGAGGCAGCGTCAGCGCAGCCGGGGCCGGTTAGCCGGCCTCGCCCCTGTGAGGGTGTCGTCTCGGCACTTTTCTAGTCCGGGTAGAACAGGTTCCGTCTCTGCTGGCGGTCGTGTCGTACCGTGCCCCTGCGCCCCACGAACTCGCTGCCGGCCATGAGGTCGAACACCTCCTGGTTGGGTTCGGTATGGGCCAGGAAGCGTCCGCCCGAATCGCCCTCCATGCGGCCGACGACGATGCCCTGTTCTGGCTGACCTTCCCGGTTGTAGACGATGGTGTAGGTCTCCACCACTCCGGGCCCGTCGGCCTCCTCCAGCAGCGGGGGCCTCTCTTGGGCCTCGACCCTGGCCATATCCTCTCTGGGATCGTAAGGACGGTAGGGATGGGCTGGGGGGCGGGCGGAGTAGACGCCGGCCGCGTGCTTGGTGAAGTACCAGCCCATGCTGCTCACCATGCCGATGGCGTCGGGCCGGGAGCGCAGGGCCTCCACCATGGCGGCTATGGCGTGCAGGCTGTAGTTGCTGCCGGGGCCGCCGGCGTAGGGGAGGCCGCCGGTCACGGTGAAGGGTCGCGGGTCGTCGGGCTGCATTCCCACGGCCAACATGGCCGCCTGCACAGCCGAAGGGAAACAGGAGTAGAAGTCGAACATGTCCACCTGGTCCGCACTCACACCGGCCTGTTCCAGCGCCCTGGTGAGCACCAGCTCGTGGGCGAGGGAGCGGTCCAGGGACGGGCGCTCCGACAGGAACCAGATGTCAGCCAGGGTGGCGCCAGACCAGACGAAGACCCAGCGTTCCTGGGGGATACCCAGCTCCCGGGCCACCTCGACGCTGGTGACGATGGCGCAGGCAGCCTGGTTCACCTCCAGGATGGCGTTCATGTATTTGGTGTAGGGGAAGCAGATCATGCGGTTCTCGGGGGTCACAGAGACGATCTCCTCCGCCGACCGCGCCTGCCTGAACCATGCATAGGGATTGGCTGCCGCCACCTGGGTCATGCGAGCGCACAGCAGACCCAGCCGTCGCCGGTGCTCGTCCATGTCGAGCCCCAGACGGTAGCGGATCGCGTTCTCGAACAGGGGGTAGACGCGGATGGGCAGGGCCAGGTCGTAGTGGGCCTCCAGGGGACTGCTGCCGGGCTTCTCTTCCTCGTCGACCCGGGAGCTGGCTACAGGAGGCGTCCAGGGGAGCTGCACCCCTTCCTTTCTGGCCTTGACCACGGAAGCGAACGCCTCGGCCCCCACCAGCAGCGCCAGCCGGTTGCGGCCGGTAAAAATCCGCTCTGCCAGGAGGTTCATGAGCCGCTGAGGAGAGTCGCCCCCCATGGCCGAATGGAGGAGGTCGCGAGGCCCGCAGCCCAGCCGCTCGGCCAGCAGCGCGGGCGGATGCTGGTAGCGCCAGGAGGCCAGGTTGACCACAGTGATGTTGTCCAGCTTCTCCAGCAGGGCCTCCGAGCCGCCGTCCCGCGCTGCCTGGCGCGCCACCAGCTCCATCATGGCCAGGGGCTCCATGGCCTCCTCCAGCCGCCCTGGCCTGTCAGTGTACTGTGCGACTCCGATGATGACCGGCTGCCTGGCGTCCAACTGCATGGCTCTCACCGTCTCACATGGACTGGCGCGGAAGACCGCGGGGGCGCTCCGCTGCCGGGCCGGAGCGCGAAGCGCTCGACCCGGTCGGGGGAGGAATAGGCCTCGGGGCGGGTCATACCAGCTCGAGGGTGGCCCAGGCCTGCACCGCCAGGACTTCGCCCCGCATGATGACCACGTCCAGGTCCACCAGCTTCTGGCCGTCCCGCTCGTACTTCTTGGTGACCTGGCCCTTGACGGTCACCGTATCTCCGGGGCAGACCTGGTCGCGCATGCTGATGCCGAGCTTGCGCAGATAGCTCTCGGGGCCGCCCCAGTCGTTCAGGTAGCGGTTGATGAGGCCCTGGAAGAACATGGTGTTGGCGAACATGTCGCGGGCGCCCTGTCGGCGCGCCACCGCCGGGTCGTGGTGCACGGCATACAGGTCGCGAGTGCCCGCCACTGCCATCACCAGCCTCGTGACGGTGATGGGGAAGTCGAAGGGCGGCAGCTCCTCGCCCTCGGACACGCTCTGCCACTGTCGGGACGACCAGGACTGCACAGCTCGCGCCGACATGTTACTGCCCTCCTGACCCGCTGTTGGGGCGGTACTTGAACAGGACCATGCGGTTGATGCCGACGAGGCGGTTGTCGTTCTCGGTATAACACTCCGTTACGATGGTAAGGAATACGCCGCGCCCGAGGCGGGTCGCCTTCTCGGGGCTGACCTCGGATATATACCTGACGCCGATGATGCGACCGGCCTCGGGTCCGTATGGCTCCAGGTATTCGGCCTCGTTGGAGACAGCGATGTTGGCGGTGTAGCCCATCTCCTCCGCTGTGCGATAGATGACGCCCAGGGGGTCCTGGCCCCGCTCCTGGCGCAAGTAGTCGGGTTGCCACCAGCGAGCGAACAGCCATGTGTGCAGCATGGTGGGCGGGCTGATGAGGCGCCCGAAGCGGCTCTTGCGGGCGAACTCCTCGTCCCAGTAGACGGGGTTGGCGTCCTCCACCATCTCGCACCAGTGCCGTATCATGGGCAGGTTCACCTCGTCAGCCCCCGGCACTGGTTGCGCCTTCTGGCCTATGTAGTCCTTGACCCTCTCTGCCAGCTCCATGCCTCCGGCCTCCGTTGCTTCACCTCTTCCGGCCCTGCGGGCCGGAACTTCACGTCAACGTATCATCAACTGAATGACATGTCGTGTCAAGAGCTGCCGCCAGACACGACGCCCGGCCCTGAAACTCTGCCGTTGTCGTTAAGGTGCCGATGCCCTATCTTCGGTGTTAGACCCTGGTCGTCCGAAACGTCCGTTGCAGTCCCTGAAAGCACTGCTGACGAACAGCGGTGGTGGATCGTCCGGACACCCGAGAACGATGCCCTATTTGAGGCGACAGGAGCGATGGCGATGTCGGTAGGTCCCGAGTCCCACTACTACTACTCGCAGCGCCTGCGATTGCACTACGTGCGCTGGGGCGATGGCTCTCGGCCGCCCCTGTTGCTCATCCACGGCGGCGAGGACCACTGTCGTAGCTGGGACTTCGTGGCCAGGGCGTTGGCCGACCGTTACACCATCTACGCCCCCGACCTGAGGGGCCATGGCGACTCCGACTGGGCCATCGGGGGCAGCTACAGTTTGCCCGAATTCGTGCTGGATATATCGGCCCTGGCCGATACCATCGACCGCGACCCCCTGACCATCATCGGCCATTCGCTGGGCGGCGGGGTGGCCCTGCAGTATGCCGGCGTCTTCCCCGAGCGAGTGGCCAAGGTCGTGTCCATCGAGGGCTGGGGGCCGCCCCAGATCGAGATACCGCCCGCTCACCAGCGCATGCGCAACTGGATACAGCAGATGCGGGAGCTGGAGCGCCGCGTGCCCCGTCGTTATCCTTCCCTGGAGGCGGCGGCCAAGCGGATGAAGGAGGCCAATCCCCACCTGACCGATGAGATGGCCTGGCACCTGACGGTGCACGGCGTGCGCCAGAACCCCGACGGCACCTACTCCTGGAAGTTCGACAACTACGTCCGTCAGCGCTCGCCCTACGGCTTCAATCTCCAGGACGCTCAGGACATCTGGGCGCAGATCAGGGCGCCGGTGCTGCTGGTCAAGGGGAGCGAGAGCTGGGCCTCCGATCCGCGCCAGGGCGGCCGTGTGGCCGTCATCCCCAATTACCGTGCCGTGGTCATCGAGGGGGCGGGACACTGGGTCCACCATGACCAGCTGGACCGCTTCCTGGAGGTGGTGGAGGAGTTCCTGGCCGAGTAGATCCCATCGTCATCTACACCATCGGCCATTCCAACCGCAGCCTGGAGGATTTCCTGGCCGCCCTGAAGGGGCATGGCATCGGCCTGCTGGTGGACATCCGCAGCTTTCCCTCGTCTCGCCGCCACCCCCATTTCAACGCCGAGGCCCTGGCAGCGGCCCTGGCCGCCGAGGGCATCCGTTACCTCCACATGCGCGAGCTGGGAGGAAGGCGCCGCCCATCCCGGGGGCCGTCGCCCAATGAAGGGTGGCGCAGCCCGGGCTTCCGCGCCTACGCTGACCACATGCTGACATCCGAGTTCGCCGAGGCCGTCAGACGGTTGCTGGAGCTGGCGCAGGAGCGGCCCACCGCCGTCATGTGCGCCGAGGCGGCCTATGCCCGCTGCCACCGTTTGCTCCTCTCTGACTATCTGGTGGCCCAGGGGGTGGAGGTCCGGCACATCCTGGACGCGCGGCGCTGGCGGCCCCACTCCCTCACCCCCTTCGCCAGGGCGGAGGATGGGCGCGTCGTCTACCCGACAATGCTGTAAGGGCTACAGCTCTCGCTGGCCGTAGTAGGGCAAGACCGTCTTGCCTTCGTCCGTGGTCCTCTCAGGCCGGGGGGCAGCGGGCAGACCCATCATGGCCAGGGTGACGGGGGCCACCACCTCGGGGTCGATGAGGGCGTTGATGCAGGCCACCTGGCCCGTGGCGTAGGCCCGCTCCAGGGCAGGGCCTATCTCCTGGGGTCGCGTTACCAGCTCGGGGTGGACGCCGAAGCCGGCCGCTGCCTTCTCGTAGTGGACGAGCCCCAGGTCGGTAGCGATGGTCCGTCCCCGGAACATGATCTGCTGGCCGTGGCGGGACATCCCCCAGGCCTTATCGTTGAAGATGACGCAGGCAAAGGGCAGTCCGTGGCGGACGGCGGTGTGGAATTCGGCGAAGTTGAGGCCCACCGAGCCGTCGCCCGTTACCAGCAGCACTCGGCTCTCGGGATGGGCCAGCTTGCAGGCGGCGGCGAAGGGGAGTCCCACCCCCAGGCAGCCTAGGTAGCCATGGGAAAGGAAGCGGCCGGGACGGCGCATGGCCACGGCATCGGCTATCCAAGAGGCCGCCTCGCCGCCATCGGCCACCACCACGTCGTCGGGGCCGAGGCGCTGGGCCAGTTCGTGAGCGAGGCGGAAGGGGTGGATGGGCACATCGTCTCGTTCCAGGGCCTGGGCGAAGGCCTGCTGACGCTCCCGCTGGGCCTGCTGCAGCACATCTAGCCAGCGGGACCTCTCGGGCCAGCGCCGACGACGAGCGCCCTCCACCAGCAGGCGCAGGAACTCCCGGCAGTCGGCCTCGATGCCCACCTGCACGTCGCGGTTACGGCCTATCTCCTCGCCCTCGATGTCCACCTGGACCACAGTGGCCGATGGCGGAATGACGCTCTGTCGTCGTCCTCCGGTGAAGAGGCCCAGCCGCGCCCCTAGCACCAGCACTAGGTCAGCCGGCCCGACTTCCCTCTGGACCAGCCCGGAGGAGAAGATGCCGAAGCCGCCATAGCCCAGGGGAGTGTCCTCGGGCACGGCGCCGCGGGCCTTGACGTTCATGAACACCGGCACCGAGGTCACCTCGGCCAGCTCCCGTAGCAGGTCGGCCCCGCCCGAGAACCAGACGCCCCCTCCCGCCAGGATGACCGGCCGCTCGGCCTTCTCCAGCAGGTCCAGCACCGCCTCCACCGCCTCGGGACGCGGGGCCGGCGGGTGCTCCGGCCGGAGCTGCTGGGGCCAGACCACCTGCTCCTCGTCGCAGGAGGCGAAAAGGACATCGATGGGGACTTCGAGGTAGACAGGACCCGGGCGTCCGGTGGTGGCCTGGCGGATGGCCATGGCCACATATTCGGGAATGCGCTCGGGATGATACACGCAACGGGCCCACTTGGTGATGGGCCGCATCATCTCCAGCTGCGGGAAGCCCTGCAGCGGCAGCGTGTCATCGTCCCGCAGGGGGCTGCGGCCCCCCAGCACCAGCATCGGCACGCAGTCCATAAAGGCGTTGGCCACCCCCGTCACAGCATCGGTGACTCCCGGCCCGGCGGTCACGGCGCAAACGCCGAGACGACCGGTGGTGCGCGCCCAGCCATCGGCCATGTGGGCCGCCGCCTGCTCGTGACGGGTGTCGACGATGCGAAAGCCGAGACGGTCGCATGCCTCCAGGATGGGGTCGATGTGGCCGCCATGCAGGGTGAAGAGCTCCCGAACGCCGGCCGCCGCCAGCACCCGGGCGATCATCTCGCCACCGTGGACGCGGGCCATCGCGTGCCTCCCAGCGCAGGCTGGCACTACATGACCACAGGCGCATCGGGGCTGTCAAGCGGCGGGTGCGCTCCCTTGACAGCCATTCAGGCGCCATCTAGCCTGCAGATGGGAGCTAGCATCGCAGGAGGCCTCCATGCCGCGTATCCGCAAGGCCATAGATATCGAGGCCACCCCCGAGCACGTCTTCGCTGAGGTGTCGGAGCCGGCCCGCCAGGTCCAGTGGGCGCTCCCCTTCCGGTCCATCGAGGTGCCGGAGAACGGGCCGCCCGTCCAGGGCTCCGTCCAGCGGTGGGCCTTCAAGGTTGGCCCCCGCACCTGGGACCTGGCAGCCGTCGTCACCGACTACCGCCACAACCAGACCATCGCCCGCGAGACCAGGGAGGGAGGGCTGCACCTCCGCGACCGCTTCACCGTCCTGCCTCAGAGCGGCGAGGTGACCCGGGTGGAGTGGGTGATAGAATATGAGCCACCCATGGGCCTGCTGGGGCGTCTGCTGGACGCCCTGGTGATGGTGAGGGTCTTCGAGAACGATATGGAGACTTCGCTGGAGCGCCTCAAGGCCAGGCTGGAAGGGTAACCTCGGCGCCTGGCCCGTCGTAGCAGCGGATGGGAGGTGGCGGAAGATGATAGAGGCAGGCGCGACAGCGGGCGATGAGACCTACCGCCAGAGGGGGGATGGAAGGCTGCTGCTGGCGCAGCAGCAAGCGCCCCTCGGCTCCCAAGGCCCCGGCGAGCTGGCCTCCCAACTGGAGGAGGCCGTGAGCGCCGTGCGCACCCTCCTCAACCGCCTCGATGCCGAGATAGCCAAGGCGCGGCGCTCTCTGGAAGAGCTGGAGGGGTTGCGGACCCGCGTCCTCTCCCAGCTCAGGGACGTGGCCGAGGCCCGCATCACCCCCTGGGGAGGCCCAGACCCCGTAGGGCGATGATGTTGCGCTGGACCTCCGAGGTGCCGGCGCCCACCGTCTCCTGGACGGCCGACAGGTAGCCGTGGGCCACCGCCCCCTGCCAGGGTGCCCACGGCGAGCCCTCCCGCAGCGACCCGTAGGGTCCCAGCAGCGAGACGGCCACTTGATAGAGGCGCTGGGCCAGCTCGCTGTTGAACAGCTTCACCATGGCTGCCTGAGGCCGGTAGTCCAGGCCACGGTCGTGCATCAGCACCGCCCGGTAGAGCAGCAGCCGCGCCACCTCGAAGCCGATGGCCAGATCGGCCAGGCGCTGGCGCACCACGCCCCGCCCTGGCCCCAGGTCGTGCTCCCGGGCCCAGCGCAGTAGCCCCCTGAACAGGCGCCAGTGCAGGAAGCAACGATAGACGGTGATGCGCTCCACTCCCAGGGCCGAGTTGAGTATCTGCCAGCCGCCGTTCTCGGGGCCGATGAGGTAGCGCCGCGGGACCCGCACCTGGTCGAAGGTGACCTCGTTGAACCAGTGGAGCCCCAGCAGGTTGTACAGGGGGCGCACCGTCACCCCCGGCGACGACATGGGCACCGCCAGCAACGAGATGCCGGCATGCTTGGGGGCCGTCGGATCGGTGCGGGCCACTAGGAGGCAGAGGTCGGCAAACTCGGCGCCGCTGGTGTAGAGCTTGCGCCCGCTGACCACGTAGAAGTCGCCTTCGGCACGGGCCACGGTCTGGGCCGAGGCCAGGTCGGAGCCTGCCTCCGGCTCCGTGTAGCCCAGGCACCAGGCCAGCTCCCCTCGGGCCATGCGGGGCAGGAACTCCTGCCTCTGCTCCTCGCTGCCAAAGGCGAGGATGATAGGGGCAGCGATGACGCGGCCGAGGGCGTCGCTGGCCGGGCCGCCGTGCAGGCCTATCTCCTCCTCTACCAGGAACTGGTCGAAGGTCGGTCGGCCACTGCCGCCGTACTGGGGAGGCCAGTTGAGGGACAGCCAGCCTCGCTCGCCCAGCTTGCGCTCGAACTCCCTGTGGTGCAGATAGCCCGGCGGGAGCGGTGCGGGGTCGCTATCGTGGTCGGCCCCCAACTCCTGGCTGAGAAAGCGACACACCTCCTGGCGCAGGGCCTGCTGTTGCGGGCTGAGACGGAAATCCATGCCCCCTGTCCCCCGTGCTCCCCCCATTTTACCCGCTGTTAACAGGAACGGCGTTGACCGAGTCTACTATATGAGGTTCAATAGAATCGAGGGTGCAGATGAAGGTCATAGCTTTGTTCTATTGCACGGTCAGGAGGAGTCGGTGATGCGTTCCTTGCAGGTCTGCGGGGCCGGTCGCGCCGGCGATGGCACCAACACCAATATCTCGATGCTGGGCCAGGTGCTGAAGGACCTGGGGGCATGGGCCTTCGTCTGGCGCGAGGAGGTCTATTCCAACATCCAGACCCGCGACACGGCCTTCGGGCTGCGCGCCGCCGACGCCCCCATCTACGGCCCTGACGACCACTTCGACATCCTGGAGGCCTTCGATCAGGGCGCCCTTCTGGACTGGACGGGCGAGGGCAGAGTGCCCCCACTGTCGCGCCTGCGCAACGGCGGCGTCGTCCTTTACGACTCCTCTCCGCGCCTCGAATACCCCAACACGGGGCACGAGGTGCGTCCCGAGCAGGTCGAGGACGTCCTGAGGGCCAAGGGTGCACGGCTGTTCGGCCTGCCTATGGGCCGAATGGCCAAGGAGCAGTTCGGGAACTACATCGTCCGCGGCACCATCGCCCTGGGCGTCCTGGCCCACATGCTTTCCCTGCCCGAGGAGGCCTTCGCCCGGCGCTTCGCCCGCATCTTCGGCGAGGGCAGCGACCTCTTCCGTCTGAACCTGGAGGCCTTCCGTGCCGGCCTGGAGCACGCCCGAGCCGAGGGCTGGGAGCTGCCCGACCTGCGGCTGCCCATCTCGGCCCCGGACGGCGACCAGCGTCAGCTGCTGCTGGGCAACGAGGCGGTGGCCCTGGGCTCCATCGTGGCCGGCTGTCGCTTCTATGCCGGTTACCCCATCACCCCTGCGTCGGAGGTGCTGGAGTACATGGCCGAGAAGATGCCGGCCCTCGGAGGCGTGGTGATCCAGGCCGACAGCGAGATGGCCGCCGCTCACCACGTCATCGGCGGCAGCGTGGCCGGCGCCCGCGCCATGACGGCTACCTCCGGCCCGGGCTTCTCGCTGATGCAGGAAGCCATCTCGGCAGCGGGGATGACCGAAACGCCGGTGGTCATCGTCGTGTCGCAGAGGGGCGGGCCGGCCACAGGGCTGCCCACCAAGGTGGGGCAGGAGGACCTGAACGAGGTCGTCTTCGGAGGCCACGGCGACTTCGCTCGCATCGTGCTGGCGCCCACCGAGCCCGAGGATGCCTTCTACATGATGGAGAAGGCGTTCAATCTGGCCGACCGCTACCAGTGCCCCGTGTTCGTGGTCTATGACCAGATGTTCGCCCAGTCCACCTACACTACGCCGCCCCTGGACCCGGCCCGCTTCGTCATCGACCGGGGGAAGGTGGTGACCGGCCCCGTCAACGGGCACAACGGTCGCTATCGCCGCTACGCCCTCACGGAGGACGGCATCTCGCCGCGGGCCTTTCCGGGCACCCCGGGCATCCACACCATCTATGCCAACACCAACGAGCACACCGAGGAGGGCTACATCACCGAGGAGATGGTCGTCCGCCAGGCGATGGTGGAGAAGCGGGTGGTCAAGCGCATGGCCCTGATTCAGCGCGACCCCGACCTGCCCTCGCCGCGGCTCCACGGCCCCGCCGATGCCCCCATAGGCTTCATCGCCTACGGCTCCACCTACGGGCCGGTGCTGGAGGCGGTGGAGCGCCTGGCGTCAGCGGGCCACAGGGCCAAGTTCATGGCGCTGCGCACCATCTGGCCCTTCCCGTCGCGGGAGGTGCGCCGTTTCGTCGGTAGCTGCCGCGTGGTCTACGTGGTGGAATACTCGGCCGCCGCCCAGCTCAGGGGGCTGGTGCAGCGGGAGGCCACAGGCCCCATGCCTCGCAAGCTGCGCTCCATCCTGCGCTACGACGGTCGGCCCATGACCCCCGGCTACATACTGCAGTCCCTGTGAACGAGGAGGAGAGTCCATGGCTGTTTACACGCCCGAGAAGCCCCTGACAGCGGCCGACATCAGCGGCCCTGGCGCCTGGTGGTGCAGCGGCTGCGGCGACTTCGGGGTCACCGCCGCCTTCAAGGACGTCGTCATGACCCTGGTCAACGAGCTGGGAGTGCCCCTGGAGCGGATCTTCATCATGTCGGGCATCGGCTGCTCCAGCAAGGAGCCGGAGATGCTGCGGCTCAACTCGTACCACGGCCAGCACGGGCGCTCCATCCCGGTGGCCATGGGGGTGGCCCTGGCCAACCCCAACCTGGTGGTGGTGGACTTCGGCGGCGACGGCGATACCTACGCCATCGGCATGGAGCACTTCGTCCATGCCTGTGTCAAGAACGTCAACATGACCCTCGTCGTCATGAACAACCAGGTTTACGGCTTGACCCGCGGCCAGGCGTCGCCCACGGGCCACCTGGGGCTCAAGACCAGCTCCACTCCGGAGGGCAAGAGGGTGCGGCCTGTGAACCCCCTGAAGCTGGCCATCGCCGCCGGCGCCGCCTTCGTCGCCCGCGGCGTCTCCTGGAAGAAGAAGGAGCTGGCCGAGCTGATGCTGCGGGCCATCCAGACCAGAGGCTTCTCTCTGCTGGACGTCTTCTCGCCCTGCGTCACGTATCACCGCGAACCTGGCTACCGCGGCAGCGGCGCCATCGTCGACTGGTACCGCCTGAACTACGTTATGGACATCCAGGAGGCCTGGCGGGAGATGCGCGACCAGGTCTTCAGCGAAGAGGAGCGCGCCTACCTGCCGAGCGATTACGATCCCACCCATCCCGAGGCCGCCCTTTACGCCCTTCGCCTCATCGAGGAGGCGGCCAAGATGGGCCGCGAGGTGACGGGGCTGCTGCTAGTGAACGAGTCGGCCCCCACCCTCGAGGAGGCCCTGGGCGTGTCGCCCCAGCGAGCGCCCGCCCTGGTCGACATCTCGGTGGAGGCCAACCTGGAACAATACCAGCGACTGCTGGCTGAGCTGCGCTAGGGGCCCCTGACCCTGTGCTACAATGGCCTTACCGGGGCGCTCCCGCCCTGGAGGGCAATGGAGGAGCAGGATTACGACCTGGTAGTCCTGGGCGGGGGGACGGGAGGCTACACCGCCGCTATCAGGGCGTCCCAGGCAGGCCTGAGGGTCGCCCTGGTGGAGCAAGAAAAGGTTGGCGGGGTCTGCCTGCACCGAGGCTGTATCCCCACCAAGGCCCTCCTGGAGGCGGCCGAGGTCCTGGCGCGGGTGCGGGCCGCCCCGCGCTTCGGGGTGCGGGCGGAGGAGGCCGGGCTGGACTTCGACCGCCTCCACGAGCGCAAGCGACAGGTCGTGGAGGCCCTCTATCAGAGCCTCCAGCGCCTACTCCAGAAGCACAGGGTCGAGATCGTTCAGGGCCGGGGACGCTTGCTCTCCCCCCGGCAAGTAGCCGTGGAGGGCCCTGGGCAGCGAAGGCTCAGGGCCCGCTTCGTGGTGCTGGCCACCGGCTCTCGCCCTCGCGAGCTGCCCGGACTCCCGTTCGACGGCCATCGCGTCCTCAGCAGCGACCACCTGCTGGAGATGACGACCCCTCCTGAGAGCATCGCCATCGTCGGTGCCGGTGCCGTGGGCCTGGAGTTCGCGTCCTTCTTCCTCGATATAGGCGTCCCCGTCACCATCATCGAGCTGCTGCCGCGATTGCTGCCCACCGAGGACGAAGAGCTGGGGCGCGGACTGGAGCGGCTGCTGACGGCCCGCGGCGCCACCGTCCTGACCTCCGCCAGGTTGCTGACGGAGAAGTGTCGGGTGTTGGAGGACCGCGTGGAGCTGACGGTGGAGCACGATGGCGGCGAGCGGACGGTGCAGGCCTCTCACGTGCTGGTGGCCATCGGCCGTCGGGGCAATGTGGAGGAGTTGGGCCTGGAGAAGACGGCCGTGCGCCTTCAGGACGGGTTCGTGCGGGTGGACGGGCAGATGCAGACCGACGAGCCAGGCGTCTACGCTGTCGGCGACCTGGTAGGCGGGCCGATGCTCGCCCATAAGGCTGCTGCCGAGGGGGCGATAGCGGCCGAGGCCATTGCTGGCGGGTCGCCTCGGCCCCTGGACTACTCCCGCGTCCCCAGGGTGGTCTACACGCGTCCCCACGCCGCCGCCGTGGGCCTGACGGAGGAAGAGGCCCGCCGCAACGGGCGGCCCGTTCGTGCCCAGCGCTTCTCCTTCCGCAACAACGCTATGGCCCTCCTTCGCGACGAGACCGACGGGGCCGCGAAAGTGGTCATGGACGCCGAGACGGGCGACCTCCTGGGCATTCACCTGCTGGGCCCCCAGGCTGGCGAGCTGGTGGGCGAGGCAGCCTTGGGCCTCTACCTTCAGGCCTCGGCATGGGAGCTGGGGACCAGCGTCCACCCTCACCCCAGCCTGAGCGAGGCTCTCATGGACGCGGCCCAGCTGGCTGCCAGGGTGAGCATCTACCTCTGAGGGGGCGGGAGAGCGGTGGCAGTAGGGAAGGTTGACACGGCGGGCCTCACCGACCAGCAGCTGCTGGACATCTACTACAAGATGCTGCTGGCCCGCGCCCTCAGCCAGCGCATGCGGGTGCTGCAGCGCATGGGCAAGGGCACCTTCGCCGTCAGCGCCGAAGGGCACGAGGGCGCCCAGGTGGGCACCGCCTACGTGCTGCGACCCGGTCAGGACTGGACAGTGCCCTACTACCGCAGCGTGGGCGTGGCGGTAACCGTAGGCATGACGGCGCGAGACGTGCTGATGGCCTTCTTCGCCCGTCGCGACGACATCTCCAGCGGCGGGCGCAACATGCCCAACCACTTCAGCCACCGGGAGCTGCGCATCGTCAGCGGCTCGGCGCCTGTAGCCACCCAGGTGCCCCACGCGGTGGGCATCGCCCTGGCCAGCAAACTGCGGGGCCTGGACGAGGTGACCTTCGTCTACTTCGGCGACGGCGCCACCAGCAAGGGGGACACCCACGAGGCCATGAACTTCGCCGGCGTCCACCGCCTGCCTGTCGTCTTCGTCTGCGAGAACAACTCGTATGCCATCTCGGTGCATGTCTCCAAGCAGATGGCGGTGGAGAAGGTATCCGTCCGCGCCCAGGGCTACGGCTTCCCCGGGGTGACGGTGGACGGCAACGACGTGTTGGCCGTCTACCGGGCTGCCCTGGAGGCCCACCAGAGGGCCCGCAACGGAGAGGGTCCTACCTTCATCGAGGGCAAGGTCTACCGACTGGCCCCCCACAGCAGCGATGACGACGATCGCCGCTATCGCAGCCGCGAGGAGGTGGAGACCTGGTCGCAACGGGAGCCGATCGTGCGCTTCCGTGCCCTGCTGCAGGAGCTGGGGCTGCTGGACCAGGACAAGGAGGAGGCCCTGAACCGGCGTGTCGCCCGGGAGGTGGACGAGGCCACCGACTACGCCGAGCGGGCGCCCCCGCCCGACCCGGCCACCGTGTTCCGGCACCTGTATGCCGAGTGAGGGGGCGACAGCCATGGCCACCAAGACCCTCATCGAGGCCGTGCGGGAGGCCATGGCCGAGGAGATGCGCCGCGACCCCCGCGTCGTCGTCTTCGGCGAGGACGTGGAGGAGGGCGGCGTCTTCCGTGCCACCGAGGGCTTCGTGCAGGAGTTCGGCCGCGAGCGCTGCTTCGACACGCCCCTGGCCGAGTCGGCCATCGTGGGCATCGCCATCGGCGCCTCCCTCAACGGCCTGGTGCCCATAGCCGAGATACAGTTCGCCGACTTCATCTGGCCTGCGGTAGACCAGATAGTCAACGAAGCGGCGCGCCTGCGCTGGCGCTCCAACGGCGCCTGGGGCTGCCCCATCGTGGTGCGGGCGCCCTACGGCGCTGGCATCCGTGGCGGCCCCTATCACTCCCAGAGCGTTGAGGCCGTCTTCGCCCACGTACCGGGCCTGAAGGTCATATGCGTCGCCTCCCCTTACGACGCCAAGGGACTGCTCAAGGCGGCCATCCGCGACCCCGACCCGGTGCTCTTCTTCGAACACAAGCGCGCCTATCGGCTGGTTCGCGAGGAGGTGCCCGACGACGACTACGTGCTGCCTATCGGCCAAGCAGCCGTGAAGAGGGAGGGCAGGCATATCTCCCTCATTTCCTATGGCATGATGGCCCAGCACGCCCTGCGGGCGGCCGATCGGGCGGCGGAGGAGGGCATCGATGTGGAAGTGATAGACCTGCGCACCCTACGCCCCCTGGACCGGGAGACGGTGCTGTCGTCGGTGCGCAAGACGGGCAAGGCGCTGGTGGCCTACGAGGACAACCTCTTCGGCGGCTACGGGGCCGAGATCGCCGCCCTCATCGCCGAGGAGGCCTTCGACTACCTGGACGGGCCGGTGGTTCGGCTGGCCGCTCCCGACGTGCCCATCTCCCCCTTCGCGCCGGTGCTGGAGGACGCCATCCTCCCCGGCGAGGAGAACCTGCTGGAGGCCATCCGCCGGCTGGCCGCCTACTGAGGGGTGGGAGCGTGGCCTTCACCGTCGTCATGCCCCAGGTGGCCGAGACGGTCACCGAGGGCACCGTCACCCGCTGGCTCAAATCCCCCGGCGACCAGGTGGAACGCTACGAGCCCCTAGTGGAGATCAACACGGACAAGGTAGACGTAGAGATACCGGCGCCAGTGAAGGGCATCCTCAGGGAGATCCTGGCCCCCGAAGGGGCTGTGGTCCAGGTGGGACAGGCCCTGGCCATCATCGAGGAGGCGGAGGCGGCCGAGGCCATCCGCCCCGAGACGCCGCCCATCGCTGCGGCAGGGCGCGAGGAGCCTCAGGCGCCCGCCGAGGCCGAGCGGGCCGCCGCCGAGGCCGAAGTCCCAGCCGGGGCCGAGGCCCCCGCCGCCCAGCGCCCCCGCGCCACCCCGAGGGTGCGCCGCGTGGCCGAGGAGCTGGGAGTGGACCTCTCTCAAGTTCGGGGCACCGGCCCGGGCGGCCGCATCACCGAGGAGGACGTGCGCCGCCACGCCGCCCAGCGAGAGGCCGTCCCCGCCGCCGCCCGCCCCGAGACCCCGCCACCCCCGCGCGAGGCAGCCCCGCCGCCGGCCGCCGAGGAAGAGGTCGAGAAGGTGCCGCTGACGGCCATCCGCCGCACCATCGCCCAGCGCATGGCTGCCTCGGCCTTCAGCGCGCCCCACGCCTGGCTGATGATGGAGGCCGACGTCACCGGCCTGGTGCGCCTGCGCCAGGCCATCAAGGGCGACTTCGAGCGGCGGGAGGGGGTGGACCTGACCTACCTGCCCTTCGTGGTCAAGGCGGTGGCCGAGGGGCTGCGCCGCTACCCCTATCTCAACGCCTCCTGGAGCGACGACGGCATCCTGCTCAGGAAGCGCATCAACATCGGCATCGCCGTGGCCACGGAGCAGGGTCTGATGGTGCCGGTGGTGCACGATGCCGACCGCCTGAGCATCGCTGGCCTGGCGCGGGCCATCGCCGACCTGGCCGAGCGGGCACGGTCTGGCCGCCTGCGCCTGGAAGACGTGCAGGGAGGCACCTTCACCGTGGACAACACGGGCGTCTTCGGCTCGGTGGCCACCATGCCCATCATCTTCCCCGGCCAGGCGGCCATCCTCACCAGCGAGGCCATCCGCCCCCAGGTGCGGGTGCTGGAGAACGAGGCCATCGCCGTGCGCCAGGTGATGAACCTCTGCCTGTCGTTCGATCACCGCATCGTGGACGGGCACCAGGCAGCGGCCTTCGTGGCCTTCGTCAAAGAACGACTGGAGGCCATAGGCCCCGACGCCCCTGTATACTGAGGACGTGGTGCAGCCCGTCACCATTTACGAGCAGCCGCCGGCCCGCCCCCACCCCAAGCCACCCTGGTTCAAGGTGCGGGCAGTCATGGGCCCCAACTACCTGGAGATGAAGCGGCTGATGCGGGGCCTGGCGTTGCACACCGTCTGCGAGGAGGCCCGCTGCCCCAACATCTTCGAGTGCTGGGAGGAGCGCACCGGCACCTTCATGATCCTGGGCGATGTCTGCACGCGACGCTGCGGCTTCTGCGCCGTGACCTTCGGGCGGCCCCAGCGCACAGTGGACGCCGACGAGCCCAGGCGGGTGGCCGAGGCGGCCAGGCATCTGGGCCTGAAGCACATCGTCATCACCTCGGTGGCCCGGGACGACCTGCCCGACGGCGGCGCCAGCATTTTCGCCCGTTGCATCGAGGCCTGCCGGGAGGCGGTGCCGGGCTGCACGGTGGAGGTGCTGGTGCCCGACTTCCGCGGCTCCCCCTCCGCCCTGCGCACGGTGGTGGATGCCCGCCCGGACGTGTTCGGCCACAACGTGGAGACGGTGCCGCGGCTCTACCGCCGGGTGCGCCCCAGCGCCCGCTACTACCGCTCGCTGGAGATGCTGGCCAGGGCCAAGGAGATGGCGCCCGATATGGTTACCAAGACGGGCATCATGGTGGGCCTGGGCGAGACCTGGGACGAGCTGCGGCAGACCATGCGCGACATCCGCGCCGTGGGGGTGGACGTGCTTACCATCGGCCAGTACCTCCGTCCCACCTACGGAGAGCGCCACCTGCCCATCGCCCGCTACTACACGCCCGAAGAGTTCGAGGCCCTGCGGCAGGAGGCCCTGGCTCTAGGGTTCCCGGCCGTAGAGAGCGGCCCCCTCGTCCGGTCCTCTTACCATGCCCGAAGGTCGGTGGAGGCAGTCAGAGGCGCCTAGGCCCCTCCTGCTGGCCCTCTGGCTGGGGCGCGTGGGCTACCCCGAGGCCTGGGCCCTGCAGCGACGCCTGCTGGCGGCACGGCAGGCCGGAGAGTGCGGCGACGTCCTCCTGCTGCTGGAGCACCCGCCCGTCTACACCTGCGGTCGCCGCACCGGCCCCGATCAGCTGCGAGTGCCCGCCCACCTGCTGCCAGCACCCCTCCATGAGGTCGACCGCGGCGGTGGCATTACGTTTCACGGGCCTGGCCAGGTCGTGGCCTACCTCGTGATGGACCTCCGGGCCTGGAGGACTGATGTCCAGAGCTATCTGCGGGCGCTGGAGGAGGTGGTGCTGCGAACCCTTGGCCATTACGGCCTGCGGGGCGAGCGCATCGACGGGCTGACGGGCGTCTGGCTAGGGGGCGAGAAGGTGGCCAGCATCGGCGTCAAGCTTTCCCGCTGGTGCACCATGCACGGCCTGGCCCTCAACGTGGCTACCGACCCCTCCTGGTTCCGGCCCATCGTCCCCTGCGGCATTGCCGACCGGGGCATCACATCCATGCACCTGCACCTGCAGGCCTGCCCGCCCCTCGAGGAGGTGGCCGCGACCATGGCCCGGGAGGCCGGCGCCGTCTTCGGCCGCGATGTGCAGTACCGCCGTGTGGAAGGTGGCCCCTCAGCCGCGTGGGGGCTGCTGGGCCAGGTGTTTGCGCAGGAACGCAGCCACGCGGGCGGCAGCCGGCCGCAGGGATGACCACCAGAAGTGGTCCACGCCCGGCACCAGCGCCAGCTCGCAGTTCTCGCCCGCCTCCAGGGCCAACTGTTGCAGCTCCTGGGCAGGCGCGAACTGGTCCATGTCGCCAGCCAGCACCAGTTTGGGACCGGGAAAGGCGGTGAGCGACTCGGCCGAGAGGGCGCGGGCAGGAGGCGACACGAGGACCAGAGCAGCCACTCCCTGGGCGCGAGGCGCAGCGAGGGCGGCCATCACGGCGCCGAAGGAGTAGCCCACCACCCCCAGCCGGCCGCCGTGGGGCCCGAGCAGCGCCGCTGCCTGGGACAGGGCGGCCAGCACGTCCTCCTGCTCGGCGCGCCCCTGGTCATGGGAGCCGGTGCTGCGTCCAGTCCCCCGAAAGTTGAAGCGCAGGGCGGCTAGCCCGGCCTCCACCGCCGCCTCGCACAGGGCCAGCACCACGTGATTGTCCATATCTCCCCCGTAAAGGGGGTGGGGGTGGCAGACCACCACAGCGCCGAAGGGATTTCCGTCGGGCAGGTGGGCCACTCCCTCCAGCACTGCGCCGGCGGAAGGTATGTCGAGCCTGCGCGTCACCGTCATCGCGCCATCGCTACCGCTGTCCGGTGGCCCGGGCCTGGGCGAGCGGGACCGACCGAGTGCTATTCGCCGCCGCCGGCTGCCCAGCGCTGGGCCACGTGAGCCAACTGCTCCCGCAAGACCTTCTTGTCGAACTTGCCGACGCTGGTCTTGGGCACCTCCGGGACGAACACCACCTCGTCCGGCAGCCACCATTTGGCCACCCTCTGGGCCAGGAACTCCCGCAGCTCCTCGGCCGTGATGTCGTCCTTGTATTCGGGTCGGGGCACCACAGCCGCCACTGGCCGCTCCTGCCAGCGGGGGTGAGGCAGACCGATGACAGCGGCCTCCTGCACCTTGGGGTGGGCCATGAGGTGGTTCTCCAGCTCCACCGACGATATCCACTCGCCACCCGACTTGACCAGGTCCTTGGTGCGGTCCACCAGGCGGATGTAGCCGTCGGGGTCAATGGTGGCCACGTCGCCGGTGCGCAGCCATCCGTCCATGAACTTCTCGCTGGCGGTGGGATCGTTGTAGTAGGTGCCCGTGATATAAGGCCCCCGCACCTGCAGTTCGCCCACGCTCTTCCCGTCCCAGGGCAGCTCGGCCCCCGATTCGAGGTCCACGATGCGGCATTCCACCAGGGGGACGATGGTGCCCTGGGTGGACCTGACCGCCAGCTTCCGCTCCTCTGGCAGGTCTTCCAGCCACGAGCGCACGCGACTGAGGGAGCCGAGAGGCGAGGTCTCGGTCATGCCCCAGGCATGGACGAGCTGGATCCCGTGCCGGTCGAGGCCAGCGATGAGGGCCGGAGGCGCCGCCGACCCGCCGCAGATGACCTGCTTCAGCGTGGGCAGCTTGCGCCCCGTCTTCTCCAGCAGGTCCAGAATGGGAATCCAGATGGTGGGGACCCCTGCCGAGACGGTGACGCCCTCCCGCTCGATGAGGTTCACCAGCCGCTCGGCGTCCAGGTACCGGTTGGGGAACACCTGGCTGGTGCCCACCATGGCGGCAGCATAGGGTATGCCCCAGGCGTTGGCGTGGAACATGGGCACGGCGTACATCACGACATCTCGCTCGCGCAGGCCGATGTTGTCGGACAGGGTAGCCACCAGCGAGTGCAGTACGGTCGAGCGGTGAGTGTAGACCACCCCCTTGGGGTTGCCGGTGGTGCCGGAGGTGTAGCACATGGCCGCTGCCTGCCGCTCGTCGATACGGGGCCAGGGGAAGTGCTCATCGCCGCTGCGCAGGAACTCCTCGTAGTCGACCACCTGCGGAAAGGCCTCGCGGAAGGTGGCCGAGGGCTCCGGCCCCTCGTTCATCAAAACCACCAGTTGCACCGTGGGCACCTTGCCGATGAGAGGCTCGAAGGCGGGTATGAGGCTCCGGTCCAGAAGCACCACCTTGTCCTCGGCGTGGTTGATGATGTACTCCAGTTGCCCGGGAAAGAGACGGATATTGAGGGTGTGGAGCACAGCCCCCATGCAGGGCACAGCGAAGTAGCACTCGAGGTGGGTCTGGGTGTTCCAGGCGAAGGTAGCGACACGGTCGCCCTCGCGGACCCCTGCGCGGGCTAGGGCGCTCGCCAGCCGGTGCACGCGGGCTACCAGCTCACCGTAGTTGGAGCGCGTGGGCTCTCCCTCGTCCAGCCGCTGGGTGACCACCGCCTTCTTCGGGAAGAGGCGGTCCAGTCGCCACAGGATGTGGTTGATGGTCAGAGGGTAGTCCATCATGGTGCCCTGCATGTCCCTTCACCTCCTGCAGACTGAGCGATCGAGGCCCCAGGCCCCTTTATCATAACTCGTAACGGCTCCTGCCCATTATACAGCCGAGGGCATCGCCGATGCCCGCGGCCGGGCCGTCGCCCGCCCTTGAAGCCTGCCCCTGCCAGGGCGTAAACTGGAGCCAGCTATAGAAGCCGCGAAGACTTCAGCACCAAAAGGAGAGCCATGCCTTTGCCCACAATGGCCACCCTCAGCGAAGAAGACCAGATGATCGTCAATCAGGTGCGACGCTTCGTCGACCGCGAAGTGTTGCCCGTGGCCTCGGAGATGGAGCACCGCGACGAGTACCCTCATGCCCTCGTCCAGAAGATGAAGGACATGGGCCTCTTCGGCGTCGCCGTGCCTCCCGAGTACGGCGGCCTAGGCCTCTCCTTCGTCACCTATGCCGCCATCGTCGAGGAGCTGGCACGGGGCTGGATGAGCCTGGGCGGCATCATCAACGGGGCCGTCATGGTCTCCTGGATGATCAAGACCTATGGCACCCAGGACCAGAAGGACCGCTTCCTGGCCCGCATTGCCCAGGGCGAGGTCTGCGGCATCTGCATGACCGAGCCCAACGCTGGCTCCGACCTCCAGTCCCTGCAGACGGTGGCCGTTCGCGACGGCGACAACTACGTCCTGAACGGCACCAAGATGTTCGTCTCCAACGGCATCCACGGCAAGCTCTTTGCCGTCCTCACCAAGACCGACCCCCAGGCCCAGCCGCCTTACGCGGGGATGAGCGCCTTCATCGTTGACAAGGACGAGACCCCCGGACTGACGGTGGGGGGCAAGATAGAGAAGCTGGGCTACAAGGGCATCGACACGACCGTCTTCTACTTCGAGGATGCCAGGGTGCCGGTGTCCAACCTGGTGGGCGGCCAGGAGGGCCAGGGCTGGTTCCACATCATGAGCACCATCGAGGTGGGCCGCATCAACGTGGCAGCGAGGGCAGTGGGGGTCGCCACTGCCGCCCTGGAGGACGCCATGCGCTACGCCAAGCAGCGTGTCACCTTCGGGCGGCCCATCGCCGAGCACCAGGCCATCCAGCTCAAGCTGGCCGATATGGCCACCAAGATCGAGGCGGCGCGGCTGCTGACACGGGCGGCGGCCGCCAAGAAGGACGCCGGCGAGCGGGCCGACCTCTGGGGCGGCATGGCCAAGCTCTTCGCCTCGGAGGTGGCCCAGGAAGTGGCCATGGAGGCGCTGCGCATCCACGGCGGCGTGGGCTACACCAAGGACATGCGGGTGGAGCGCTACTACCGCGACACGCCGCTCATGATCATCGGCGAGGGGACCAACGAGATACAGCGTCTGGTCATCGCTCGCAACCTGTTGCGGCTGTTCGGGGAGTAGGCATGGGACGGCGGCGGGGAGGCACCGTTCTGGCAGTGGCTTCCTGTCCCGCCGTCATCGCCTTTCCCCCGATAGACCGCCAGTACAAATCACACCAGGAGGAGCGAAGCTGACATGTCGGGGCACGGCGACTTCGGGCGCTTCTTCGAGGACTTCGAGGTGGGGGCCACCTATCGCCACTGGCCCGGCCGCACCATCACCGACATGGACGACATCCTCTTCTGCATGCTGACCATGAACCACCACCCCCTGCACATCGACGCCGAATACGGCAAGAAGACCCAGTTCGGGCGCAACGTGGTGGTGGGCAACCTGGTGGTGGACATCGCCCTGGGCCAGAGCGTCCGCGACATCTCGGGCAAGGCGGTGGCCAACCTCGGCTTCGAGAAGATCGAGTTCCTGCGCCCCACTTTCCACGGCGATACCATCTACTCCGAGAGCACCGTCCTAGAGAAGCGCGAGTCCCGCACACAGCCCGACCGGGGCATCGTGACGGTGGAGACTCGCGCCTACAACCAGCACGGCGAGTTGGTGATGCGCTTCCGCCGCTCGGTGATGGTGCCCAAGCGCGAGGCAGGACTGCCCCACTCCTTCCCGGAGCCCAAGACCGAGGCGAGCAGCAGGGAGGGATGAGCCATGTTCGACCGCCAGGAGCTGGAGCGACTGCGGCAGGAGCAGCAGCGCTGGGAGGAGAGCACCCTCAAGCGCGCCCTGGAGCGTGGGGGTGAGAGGGACGAGGTAGAGTTCCGCACCAGCTCCACCGAGACGCGCCGCCTCTACACGCCGCTGGACGTGGCCGACATCGACTACATGCGGGACATCGGCTTCCCGGGTGAATACCCCTACACCCGCGGCATCCATCCCACCGGCTATCGTGGCCGGCTGTGGACCTTCCGACAGTATGCCGGCTACGAGACGGCCGAGGAGACCAACAAGCGGTTCAAGTTCCTGCTGCAGGAGGGGCAGCCAGGCCTGTCGGTGGCCTTCGACCTGCCGACCCAGCTGGGATACGACTCCGACGATCCCCAGGCCCACGGCGAGGTGGGCAAGGTGGGGGTGGCCATCGATACCCTCGCCGACATGGAGGCCCTGTTCGAGGGCATTCCCCTGGACAAGGTCAGCACCTCCATGACCATCAATGCCCCAGCGGCAGTGCTGGTGGCCATGTATGCCGTCGTGGCCGAGAAGCAGGGGGTGCCCCTGCGGGAGGTGTCGGGCACGGTCCAGAACGACATCCTGAAGGAGTACGTGGCCCGCGGCACCTATATCTTTCCGCCCCGTCCCTCCTTGCGCCTGGCGGCCGATCTCATCGCCTGGTGCGCCAAGGAGATGCCCAAGTTCAACTCCATCAGCATCTCCGGCTATCACATCCGCGATGCCGGGTCCACGGCCGTCCAGGAGATGGCCTTCACCTTCGCCAACGCTATGGCCTACATAGACGCTGTGCTGGAGCGAGGGGTGGATATAGACGACTTCGGCCCCCGCATTTCCTGGATCTTCAACACCCAGAACAACTTCTTCGAGGAGGTAGCCAAGTACCGGGCGCTGCGCCGCATGTGGGCGCGCATCATGCGCGAGCGCTACGGCGCTAAGGACCCCCGCTCCTGGATGTTCCGCACCCACGTGCAGACGGGCGGCGCCACCCTAACCGCCCAGCAGCCGGAGCTCAACATCGTGCGGGCGGCCATCCAGGCCCTGGCCACGGTGCTGGGGGGCGTCCAGTCCCTGGCCCTCTCGTGCTACGACGAGGCCCTCTGCCTGCCGACCGAAGAGGCGCAACGCATAGCCGTGCGCACCCAGCAGATTATCGCCTACGAGACAGGCGTCACTGACACGGTGGACCCCCTGGGCGGGTCCTATTATGTGGAGTGGCTCACGGGCGAGCTGGAGCGCCAGGCCTGGGAGTACCTGCACCGGATCGAGGACATGGGAGGGGCCATCGCCGCCATCGAGTCCGGCTACATGCAGCGGGAGATCCAGGAGGCGGCCTATGCCCAGCAGCGGGCTGTCGACGAGGGACGCAAGGTGGTGGTGGGCGTCAACCGCTACCAGCTCCCTGGCGAGCAGCCCAAGATGATCTTCCGCCCCAGGCCAGAGGCCGAGCGCGCCCAGATCGAGAAGCTGCAGAAGGTGAAGCGGGAGCGGGACCAGGCAGCGGTCCAGGCCGCCCTGAGGCGGCTGGAGGAGGCCTGCCGCGACTCCGAGAACCTCATGCCCCCCATCCTGGAGGCGGTGCGGGCCTACGCCACCCTGGGCGAGATATGTGGCGTCATGCGCCGCATCTTCGGCGAATACCGTCCGCCCGAGGTCATATAGAAATAATCTCTGGGCTACTAGCGCTGCATTTATATGTTGAATGATACGTCCCTCCAGTCGTAAACTGGCGGCGAAACAATACGACTGGAGGAGCGGCATGGGCTCTCTTAGCGGCAAGGTCGCCATCGTTACCGGCAGCTCCCGCGGCCTGGGCGCTGCCATCGTCAAGGAGCTGGCCCTGCACGGCGCCAAGGTCACCATCAACTACTTTCACAGCAAGGACCAGGCAGAGCAGCTCCGGCGAGAGCTGGAAGACCAGGGCTGCGAGGCCATCTGCGTACAGGCCGACGTTTCACAGCCCGAACAGGCCCAGCACCTGGTCCAGTGCACCGTCCAGCACTTCGGAGGGCTGGACATCCTGGTCAACAACGCGGGCATCAACCGCGACCGCACCATTCGCCGCATGAGCCTCGAGGAATGGCGGGAGGTCATCGCCACCGACCTGGACAGCGTCTTCTACTGCACCTACTACGCCGTGCCCCACATGATAGAGCGGGGTGGCGGGCGTATCCTCAACATGTCCTCCATCGTGGGCGAGATGGGCAACATCGGCCAGGCCAATTACGCCGCCGCCAAGGCCGGCATCGTGGGCTTCACCAAGGCGGCGGCCCTGGAGCTGGCCCGCTTCAACATCACCGTCAATGCCGTCTGCCCCGGCTTCATCGAGACGGACATGGTCACGAGCCTGTCGGAGGAGGTGCAGAAGAACCTGCTGGCCCGCATCCCCATGGGCCGCTTCGGTCGACCGGAGGAGGTGGCGCGCCTGTGCCGCTTCCTGGTGGCCGAGGGCGACTACATCACCGGTGCCGCCTTCGACATCAACGGCGGCATGTATCTGCGCTGATGGTGAAGGCCAGGTCGGCCCCACGGCGTCGCGCTGCCGCGTCCCGAACGGGGCAGTTGCCCCGCCGGCCCTGGCTGCGCGTGGTGGCCCTGGCAGTGGCTGCCTTCGCGCTGGCGGTGGGACTCCATGCCGCCCTGGGAGCTGCCGGCATCTCCCCCTACCACCCTGTCCGACTGTTCTTGACGCCGCTCCTGGCGGCGTCAGTGGTGGCGGTGGGGGTAGGGCCGCTCTCGGCGGCCCGCCGGCTGCGGCTGGCGCTCCTGGTGGCCGTGGGCCTCTTTCTCTATTCGTTGGTGGGCGCCTCCTAGGCGGTGCCTCGGGCACCGTTGGAGTATGATGTAGCTAGCACAGCGACGAGGGAGGAGCTATGGACGAGGTCTTCATAGTGGGAGCGGCCCGCACGCCCATCGGCAGCTTCGGTGGCAGCCTGACAGAGGTGCCGGCGCCCAAGCTGGCAGCCACCGCCATCGCCGCCGCCCTGGAGAGGTCAGGCCTCAAGCCCGACCAGGTGGACGAGGTCATCATGGGCAACGTGCTGTCGGCGGGCCTGGGCATGAACCCGGCCCGACAGGCCGCCCTGGCCGCCGGGATACCCGAGTCGGTGCCGGCCACCACCGTCAACAAGGTGTGTGGCTCCGGGCTCAAGACGGTGGCCCTGGCTGCCCAGGCCATCATGCTGGGGGACGCCGATGTGGTGGTGGCCGGCGGTATGGAGAACATGTCGGCCGCCCCCTATCTGCTGCCCAGGGCTCGCTTCGGATATCGTATGGGCCACGGCGAGCTGCTCGACCACATGATCAAGGACGGCCTGTGGTGCGCCCTGGAGCAGTGCCACATGGGCATCACGGCCGAGAATGTGGCCCGCGAATACGAGATCTCTCGCGAGGACCAGGACCGCTTCGCCTACGAGAGCCACATGAAGGCGGCCCGTGCCTGGGAGGAGGGCCGCTTCCGCGACGAGATCGCGCCGGTGGAGGTCCCCTCCCGCTCCGGTGTCACGGTGGTGGACCGGGACGAGCACTTCCGCCCGGACACCACTCTCGACAAGCTGGCGCGCCTGCGGCCGGCCTTCGAGAACGGGGGCAGCGTTACTGCTGGCAACGCCTCGGGCATCAACGACGGTGCGGCAGCGGTGGTGCTGGTCTCGCGGCGCAAGGCCCAGGAGCTGGGCCTGGAGCCTCTGGCAACGGTCAAGGCCTATGCCAGCGCTGGCGTCCCGCCCCGCATCATGGGCATCGGCCCTGTGCCAGCCGTGCGCCGCGTCCTGGCCAAAGCCGGCCTGGACCTGCGCGACATCGACCTCATAGAGGCCAACGAGGCCTTTGCCGCCCAGTCTCTGGCTGTGGGCCGCGAGCTAGGCTGGGACTGGGAGCGGGTCAACGTCAATGGCGGCGCCATCGCTCTGGGCCACCCCATCGGTGCCAGCGGCACCCGTATCCTGGTGACCCTGCTCTACGAGATGCGCCGACGCCAGGCCAAGCGAGGCCTGGCCACCCTGTGCATCGGCGGGGGCCAGGGCATCGCCATGGTGGTGGAGCGCCCCAGTTAGCCCCTCACAGCCGGGCTGGGCGCCTCGTCGGCCAGACGACAGTAACGACCGCGGAAGAAGAGCAGGGGGCGGCCGTCAGCGCTGACGGCCGCCTCTTCCACCTTGCCCAGGAAGATGGTGTGGTCGCCGGCATCCACGGCGTCCACCACTCGGCAGTCCAGATAGGCCAGGCACCCCTCGATGATGGGGGCACCGGTCGCCGCATAGCGATGGGGCACCGAGTCCAGACGGTGGGAGCTGTCGGGGTCCTTACGGGCGAACAGGCGCGAGAGCTCTTCCTGCTCCTCACTGAGGATGTTGACGGCGTAGATACCGCTCTTCTGCACCAGGTCGTGAGTATCGCCCTTTTTGTCCAGGCACACGAGCACCAGCAACGGCTCCAGGGACACCGATGTGAAGGCGTTGGCGGTGCTGCCGTGCAGGTGGTCGCCCAGGCGGGTGGTAACGATGGTGACGCCGGTGGCGAACTGGCCCATAACGCGCCGGAAGAGGTCCCTGTCCACGCTCATGGCTCCGGCCTTCCCTCCTGACGGTGGTGATAGTGCAGGTAATGGGCCACCAGCTCCAGGGCAGCCAGCGCCGCCTGCCGCTTGTTGGCCGAACGATCGCCCTCCAGCACGAAGCGACGACAAAGGCAGCAGTCGGGGCCGGCCAGGGCGACGTAGGTCAGGCCGACCGGTTTATCGGCGGTGCCACCGCCCGGGCCGGCGATGCCGCTCACGGCCAGCCCCAGGTCCGAGCCGGCCCACTGCCGCACGGCCCGCGCGAGGGCAGCTGCAGCCTCCTCGCTGACAGCGCCGTGACGCTCCAGCGTCGTCCTGTCCACGCCTATGCGCTCCTTCAGGCGATTGTGGTAGGGCACCACCCCGCCCACGAAGGTGGCGGAGCTACCGGGCACTTCCGTCAGCAGGTGGCCGATGAGGCCCCCGGTGGAGGCCTCGGCCACCGCCAGGGTGAGCCCCTCCTCCCGCAGCATGGACAGGACGCGGGCGGCCATCCCTTCGTCTGCCCTCATGGCTACTGGAGGCGCATCTCCCAGCCGGGGATGGCGCAGGACACGAAGGTGAAAGCATAGAGCGCCATGCCCGGCGAGGACGTGGCGAGAGTCAGCTCGTGATGGCCCACGTCCTGGTTGGCCACCAGACGATACATCCTCGGTACGTCCACCTGCAGATAGGACTGGCCCTCCTCGTCCCAACGGACATCGGAACCGGCAGTGCTGCGGTCGAGGGGGGCACCGTCCTGCCAGACGTCCAACCGGCCTGGCTGTCCCGAAAGGGGGTTCGCCACCAGGTTCACCTCGCGGCTGGTGTAGCGCAGGGAAAGCCTGCTCCTATCCAGAGCATCCCATGGCCGGTAGACGCACTCCTCTTCAGCCACCCAGGGGCCGTGCAGGTAGAAGAACCCCTCGGCGTGCAGTCCAGGATCGCGATAGTTGGCGGCCTGCTTAGGCAGGAGGCCGGTGGGGTTGCCCACGCTTCCCCGCAAGAACCCGAGGTAGACTTCGGGCGTTACGCGATAGCACACGGCGCCGGGACGATCCTCGTCCCGCAACGGGGCCATAGGCTCGGGCAGCCGAAGACTGGGGTCCACCTCCCGCAGCAGTTGCTGGATCGCCCTCTCGGTGGCCTGATATGCGCCCTCGCCAAAATGGAAGTAGCGCAGACGCCCATGGGCGTCCACCAGGTATTTGGCCGGCCAGAAGCGGTTGTTGTAGGCCCTCCAGATGGCGTAGTCGTTGTCCAGCACCACCGGGTACTGAATGCCGAACTCGGCCACTGCCCGTCGCACGTCGTCCACCCGCCGGGCGAAGGAGAACTCGGGAGTGTGCACGCCTATGATGACCAGACCGTGGGGAGAATAACGCCGGTGCCACTCCACCAGGTAAGGGAGGGTGCGCAGGCAGTTGATGCAGGTATAGTCCCAGAAGTCCACCAGGACTGGCCGGCCCCTGAGGGAGGACATGGTCAGGGGGCCGCCCTGCAGCCAGTATCCCCCCTGCAGTTCGGGGGCCATGATGCCTTCCCCTGCGCTCTCGTAGGTCATTGCCCTACACCGTGTCGTCAGGGGTATTATAGGGCAGAGAGCGGAGGGAGCGCTGGCCGTGCCACTGCGGGAAGGCGATCCGGCACCCGACTTCTCTTTGCCTTCGCTGGACGGGCGCACCTATCGTCTCGCGGAGGCCCTGACCTCCGGGCCGGTGCTGCTGGCCTTCGTGAAGACGGGTTGCGCGGCCTGCGATCTGGCCCTGCCCTACCTAGAGCGCCTCGCTACTGCCTACGCCCCCCGAGGTCTGCAGCTCTGGGCTATCTCCCAGCACCCGCCGGAGCGCATCGGCCCCTACGCTCGTCAGATGGGCCTGACGGTGCCCGTGCTGGTGGATGCCGATGCCTTTACCGCCAGCGCAGCCTACGACCCGCCCGCCACGCCCACCCTGTGCCTGGTGGGCCGCGACGGAAAGGTGGCCTTCTACAGCCACGGCTTCGCCAAGGAGGACCTGAACCGCCTGGCAGAGCTGGTGGCGGCCCAGGTGGGGGCCGAGGCGGTGACGGTGGCCCCCGCCGACGATGGGCGCCCGCCCTTCCGCCCAGGCTGAACGCCCGTACACCGTCGGCCCGGCGGGCCGAGGTCCTGACCCCTCTGGGCGAGGCCGCCCACAGCAGGCCGAGAGCCATCTCCCCGATGAGAACGGCCCGCGTTCTCTTTCGGGCACGAAAAGATGACTTTCGGCCTGCAGACCTGAAATCCTCCCCAGCTCCGGACGCCTCGGCAGGCCTGGCAACGTCGCGTTGACAGTGCAGTCATGTCGTCTGATAATCTTGTCTGCTTCGACCGGGAAGCCCCGCCAGGCGGGCCCACGATGGGGCCTGCTGGCGGGCCGTCGGAGGGCCGAGGGCCCAGTCACGGTCGCTGGAGGTCTGGCATGAGCGCAGGGCCGCTGGCAGGAGTGCGTGTCCTGGAGCTGGGGCAGGTGATCTCGGCCCCCTTCTGTGCCCGTCTCTTCGCCGACTTCGGTGCCGATGTGATAAAGGTCGAGCCGCCTCAGGGCGACCTGGCCCGCTCCTGGGGGCCGTTCCCCGGCGACAGGCCAGACCCGGAGGCCAGCGGCATCTATCTCGCCCTCAACACCAACAAGCGTGGCGTGACCATCAATCTGGACCACGAGCGCGGACGCCAGCTCTTCCTGGAGCTGGTCCGTTGGGCGGACATCCTGGTGCACAACCACCAGCCCGCCCAGCTGGAGCGCTGGCGACTGACCTACGACGCGGTAGCAGAGATCAATCCCCAGGTGGTCATGATCTCCATCACCCCCTTCGGCAGCTTCGGCCCCTACGCCAACTGGAAGGGGTACGATCTCAACGCCTATCATCTGTCGGCCGCGGGGCATCGCTATCTCGGCAAGCCCGACAGGGAGCCGCTCGCCGCTGGCACCTTCATCGCCGACTTCTACGGCGGCTACGTGGGGGCGGCCTGGGGATTCGCTGCCTATTACGGCCGCCAAGTGGTGGGCAGGGGACAGCACGTGGACGTCTCCTCCGCCGAGGCCATCGCCGCCCTCTTCACCGGCTGCCAGAACATCGGTGGGTACGCCCAGGACGGCATCTACGAGCGACGCACCGGGGGACAGTTCGGCATCGCCGCGCCGGCCAAGATACTGAGGGCCAAGGACGGCTACGTGTGGGTTATGGCCCTGACCCCCCGCCAGTGGCAAGGCCTGGTCAACGCCATGGGAAACCCCGACTGGGCGCAGCTGGACATCTTCAGCGACATGTTCAGGCGCGCCCAGCACGCCGACGCCCTCTACCCTCTCATGGAGCTGTGGACGCAGGAGCACCCCAAAGAAGAGATCATGAACGTATGCCAGGCCAACCTCTGCCCCACCACGGCCGTCTACACCGTGCAGGAGGCCGTAGAACATCCGCACATGCGGGCCAGGAACTTCATCCGCGAGGTCGAGCACGAGGAGCTGGGCCGGGTACGGGTGCTGGGGCCTATCGCCCGCCTCAGCTCCTGCGACGACTCGGCCATCAGGCCGGCACCGAGGCTGGGACAGCACAATGCCGAGGTGTTCGGCGGGCTGCTGGGCCTGAGCGCCTCTAGCATCGACGAATTGCGCTCCCAAGGGGCTATTTGAGGACGGAGGCCTTACGAGGGTCGCAGGACGGAGGAGAGATGGCGGCGCTACCGCTGCAGGGCGTGAAGGTGCTCAACTTCGGCACCGTGTGGCTGGGGCCGGTCTTCGGGCAGACCCTGGCCTTTCTCGGGGCCGAGGTGTACAAGGTCGAGTCGCGCAAGCAGATAGACGTCAACCGTCTTTTGCCCCCATTCGCCGAGGGCATTCAGGACCCCGACCGCAGCCTGCAGAACCACGCCGGCTGGGCGGGCAACGGCAGCATCACCCTGAACCTGGAAAAGCCCGAGGCGAGAGAGCTGGCCCTGAGGCTGGTGGAGAGGGTGGACATAGTAGGCGAGAACTGGGCGCCGGGAGTCATAGAGAAGCTGGGCCTGGGCTACGACCGCCTTCGCCAGGTCAATCCCCGGGTAGTGCTGGTCTCTATCCGGCCCGCCGGGCTCTACGGCCCCCTGAGCCACCTGCGCACATACGGGGTGACCCTTTCTAGCCTCACGGGCCTCGACAGCGTGACGGGGTACGTGGGCGAGGAGCCTCAGAGCTTCGAGAACGCCTTCGCCGACCCCTTGCTGGGGGTGGCGGCTGCCTTCACCGCCCTGGTGGCCCTGCGCTGGCGGGACATGACCGGCCAGGGCTGCCACGTGGACTTCTCCCAGCAGGAGGGCATCATGCAGATGATGGTGCCCCACATCATGGACTACTTCTTCAACGGACGGGTCCACGGTCCCATGGGCAACCGTCACCCCCTGGGCCTGGGCGCCCCCCATGGCGTCTTTCCTTGCAGCGGCGACGACCGCTGGATCGCCATAGCATGCCTTACCGAGGAGGAGTGGCGAGGGCTGGTGGCCGCCATGGGGGAGCCTTCCTGGGCCTCCGACCCTCGCTTTCACACCCTGGCCGACCGCGTCAGAAACATCGACGAGCTGCATGCCCACATCGCCCGCTGGACTGCCCAGTTCAACGACTACGAGCTGGCCCACCGGCTCCAGCAGTTCGGCGTGCCTGCCACCCCCGTGCTCCATATATCGGACCTCTACCACGATCCCCACTTCCGCCAGCGCCAGACCTTCATCGAGGTCCATCACCCCCTTTGTTTCAACGAGACCATCTACGGTTCTTATGTGAAGTTGAGCGAGAGCCAGCCCGTGGTCCGCCCTGGCCCCATGATCGGACAGGACAACGAGAAGGTGTTCAAGGGGCTGCTGGGGATGTCCGACGAGGAGTTCGACCGCCTGGTGAGGGAGGAAGTCATATACTGAGGCGTGCCGGGCTGCCTTGCCTGTCCGCCTCCGTCCACCTATGATGATGGGCGGCCATGGCCGAGGCGGGCGGCGTCGCCATCCGCGGTCGCTATCTGACTCTGGCGGGGCGTCGTCTCTTCCTGCGGGAGGCTGCCCCCACCGCCGCCGCCCAGGCCCACCTCGTGCTGTTGCATGGCTGGGTTGGCACCTCGTCCTGGATGTTCCGCCATGTGCTGCCAGAACTCGGGCGCCACTTCCACACCTATGCCCCTGACCTGCCCGGCTTCGGCAGATCGCAACCCCTTCCGCGTCGCCCCACTGTAGACGACTATATCCAGCACCTGCGGTCGCTGCTGGACGCCCTGGGCATCGACCGCTGCCATCTGGTGGGGGCATCGGTGGGGGGCACCTTTGCCCTGGCCTTCGCCAGTCGCTATCCCGAACGGGTAGGGAGGCTGGTGCTGGTGGGGCCGGTCTACCGTGGGGCCGACCTGCCCAGGCGCTTTCACCTCGTGTTCCAGCTGGTGGACTGGCCGGGACTGGTGGACCTGATACCCAAGGCGCCCATCAAGTGGTGGGTGGTAGTGCGGCGTCTCGACATGGCCCGCGACACCCGCCATCTGTCGCCGGAGGACCGGCGACTGATGGCCCGCGATGTCATGCGGGTCCCCAACCAGACCCTGGTCAACGTGGCGAGACAGTTGCTTCGCCTGGACCTGACGCCGGAGGCCCGTCGCGTCTGCTGCCCCACCCTCGTGCTGGACGGGGAGGACGCACGGATGGTCCCGGCGCGGTCCTCCCTGCGGCTGGCCTCGATCATCCCGGGGGCCACTTGCCGTATAGTCCCCGACTGTGGCCACAACCTGCTTCTCGAGCGGCCCGACGCCTTCCTGGAGCTGGCCCCCCCTTCCTTAAGGGAGAGCCCGGTTGTCAAGCTGAGGGGCCTTCGGGTTAAAATTGGCACGACCCTCTGGGAAGGAGCAGCCTATGAGCGAAGGCCCCCTGTCAGACCTGCGTGTCCTGGAGCTGCCTGGAGCTGCGGGCGCATACTGTGGCAAGCTGCTGGCCGACCTGGGCGCCGACGTCATCAAGGTCGAGCCGCCAGGGGGAGACCCCTCGCGCCGTCTGCCCCCCTTTTTTCACGATGACCCCCACCCCGAGAAGAGCCTGTACTTCTTCGCCTTCAATACGTCTAAGCGCTCCATAACCCTCGACCTGCAACGCGCCGACGGCCGTGCCCTTCTGCGACGGCTGGCCCAGCGGGCTGACGTGATCATCGATTGCTTCCCGCCCGGGTACATGGAATCGCTGGGGCTGGGCTACCAGTCTCTGCGTCAGCTGAACCCGGGGCTGGTCTACTGCTCCATCACCGGCTTCGGGCTGTGGGGCCCCCATGCCCACTACAAGAGCAGCGACCTCATCGCTGTGGCGATGAGCGGCATGATGTATCTGGCCGGCTTCCCCGAAGACCCGCCCAATCGACCCTACGGGGACCAGTCGCACTACTGCGCCTCGGTGCAGGCCTGCGCTGGCATCCTCACCGCCCTCATCGGTCGCGACCGCAGCGGCCACGGGCAGCTGGTGGAGGTGTCCATGCAGGAGGCGCTGGCCATGAACCAGGAGACGGCCATGCAGTACTGGGACCTGCGCCGAGAGCTGAGGCAGCGCCAGGGAGAGGGCCGCCGCCTCCCCAGCGGCGAATGGTTCCGCGTGCCGGGCATCGGCACTTACGAATGTGCCGATGGCCATGTCTACCTGATGATCGGCGTCCCTGGCTTCGGCGCCCCCATCTCGGTCCTGATCCAGTGGATGGCCGAGGAGGGAATGGCCGAGGACCTGACCGCCCCCGAGTGGCAAGACGTGTTCTCCCGCCTGGACCTGCGTCTGCTGGCCCAGCTTTACCAGGGGGCCGACACCAGTGCTGCCCAGGAGTGGATACCCCGCTTCCGACACGTGGACCGCATCATCGAGCGGTTCGTGCGGTCCAAGCGCAAGCAGGAGCTTTACGAGGAGGGACAGCGACGCGGCCTGCTGGTCGCGCCCGTCAACAGCCCCAGGGATGTGCTGGAGAACCGTCAGCTCAACGAGCGCGGCTTCTTCCAGGAGGTGGAACACCCGGAGCTGGGGGCCGTCATCCGTTATCCCGGGCCGCCCTACCGCCTGCACGGGACGCCGGCCCGCATCTGGCGTCGGCCCCCGCGCATTGGCGAGCACAACCGGGAGGTCTACCTGGAGGAGCTGGGCCTCACGGAAGCCGAGCTAGCCGCCCTGGCCGGCGCTGGCGTCATCTAGCTGCCCGGCCGCGAGCGAGGAGGTGGAGCCATGACCAGCGACGACCTGCCCCTGAAGGGCATACGGGTGGCCGACTTCTCCTGGTTCGGCGCCGGCCCTATCTTCACCATGGCCCTCGCCCACTACGGCGCCGAGGTCATACGGGTCGAGTCGCAGATCCGGCCCGATGGCCTGCGCCTGACCCAGCCCATGCCCAAGGACAAGCCGCCGGGCATCAACCTGTCGGGCTACTACAACAACTTCAACGCCGGTAAGCTGTCCTTCTCCCTGAACATGGCCAGCCAGCAGGGGCGAGAGCTGGCCCTGCGCCTCATCGCCAAGAGCGACATCGTCGCCGAAAACTTCACCCCGGGCACCTTCGAGAAGTGGGGGCTGACCTACGAGCGCATCGTGCAGGTGAAGCCGGACATCATTATGGTGCGGGAGCCCATGCAGGGGCTCACGGGTCCCCACCGCGACTTCGCCGGCTTCGGCGCCGTCATCACCCCCCTGGCCGGCCTCAGCTACCTGTCGGGCTTCCCCCACCGTCCGCCCGTGGGCCTGGGCACCAACTACACCGACTACGTGGTGAACCCGGGCCATGCCCTGGTGGCCACCCTGGCCGCCCTGCACTACCGCAACCGCACCGGCAAGGGCCAGCTCATCGAGGTGGCCCAGCTGGAGTCGTCGGTGAACGTCATCGGCGTGGCGCTGCTGGACTGCGCCGCCAACGGCCGCGTGCAGGAGCGACAGGGCAACCGCCTCCCTTACGCCTGCCCCCACGGGGCCTACCCCTGCCGGGGCGACGACCGCTGGGTGGCCATCGCTGTCTTTACCGACGACGAGTGGGAGGCCTTCTGCCGCGTGGTGGGCGAAGAGTGGACTCGAGAGGAGCGCTTCGCCACGCTGCTGGGGCGCAAGGCCCATGAGGACGAGCTCGACCGCCTCATAGAGTCGTGGACATCGCAACGAGAGGCGGAAGAGGTGATGGAGCTGCTCCAGGCCGCCGGCGTGGCGGCAGGGGTGGTGCAGAGCGCTGCCGACACCCTGGACCGCGACCCTCATCTGAAGGCGCGCGGCTACTACCACTACCTGGAGCACCCCGAGGCGGGCCGCACCGCCTACGATGGCCCCGGCTTCCGCCTGTCGGACACCCCCGGCGGTCCGAGAGGGCCCGCGCCGCTCCTCGGCCAGCACACCGAATACGTCTGCAAACAGGTGCTGGGCCTCTCCGAAGAGGAGATCGCCGAACTGGTAGTGGACGGCGTGCTGCAGTAGCCCCCTGCCCGTCGCTTCCCAGCCAGGGCGCGGGGCAAAGTCCTTCGCTCGGGCTCCTTTCATCCCATTTTGGGAGAAAGGTCCCCAGACGGTAACGAAACGGTTGGCCTTGCCCGCGGTGGGAAGTTGTCCCAACCCTGGGCCGGAGGCGGCCGAGGCCGCTGGCCTAAGTGGGAGGCCGACTCGCGAGACTCAGCGTCATTGCATCGGCGATATGACAGGGAAGGGGCAGCGCCTCATCTATGTGGCCGACAGGTTTGATGACTGCAAGCTCTTCCGGCTGGTCTTGGCCCTCGGAGAGGGCTCCGTGGCGCGGGTCTATCACGACCGGCGCCTGGGCAACGGCAGGAGGCCTCCGCTGCTTAGGGCCACAACCTAGGCGGCTGGCGAGCGTGAGAGGAAAGTTGCCTGCGAGGACGACCGCAGTTTATCCTTCCTGGTTGCGGATGAGCTGCTCTACTACGCTTCGAGCAAGCTCCAAATCCTGCATCACTTGGGCTCCCACCATGATGCCTGGACGGCTCCCGTCCGGCATTCGCTCGATGGCGATAACGATGGCATCGTCCACCAGCGCGCCCTGGACGGGGACGATGACCAAGGCTGGGTAGCCGCCAATGTTTTCCACGCGCATACGCGTCAGAGGCGCCTCAGCGCCCACCTTGGGTTGGCCGATGAAATAGCGTCGAAACATGTAGCCGACGGAACGGCCCTCGGCGTTCAGCACATCTGCACCGATATAATCCACCCGCACCTGAGGCGATAGGCATCCACCTATCCCCACCGGGCTATAGACTCCCGGCGCAAAGGCGCCCTCCAACATCGGATGGTAGAGTTCCGAGCTGCGGGCTACCGCGTCCGCCGGACGTCCCAATTGGTCACAAGGCGGAAAATCCGCTGTGCCGGAACCGATAAGAAAGGGCCCCAGCACGCCTTGATAGCGAGGAAGCTGCTGGTCCTCCTGCAGGGCCCGTTTCGCCTCGGCGACCACGTCTCCCTGTGACTGGTCTTCCACCGGCAGCTTCGCGCCTCCCCCAAGGGGGAAAGTCTCCAGCCTTTGCGCTCCTATAACGCTGCCCACCGATAGAGCTATCAGCACTAGGACCAGGCTGATGGCTCGTCGCTTCACTTCCCGTCACCTCCCGCAGCCCTTTTAAGGATACCACTCCCACTTATGTAACCAGTGCGTCCAGAGCCAAACGTCTAGGCCGGACTTGCCGGTGGGGTTATTCTGTGGATCTGTGTTCGAAGCGGTCAGCGCCCAGCAGTCGCGGCAATCTTGGTGTACATGATGCCCAGTCCAGCCTACGCTGCAGTTGGTGTCCTCGACCGTGCTGGCGTAGATCTCCATGTCCTGCTGATAGCCGTACGGTTCAGGTGCCGCCCATATGTCCAGTCCCGCTCCATTGGCATTTACGTCACGCACGTGGACATATCGGTAGCGACCCATCAGGCGGCCACGGAAGTCCACCGCTCGAAACTCAAGATAGTCGCAGCCATCGGTGTACTCGCCATCATACAGAAATACCGACAGCACCGCTCGGGTTGTCCCATAGAACGACCAGCTGTGGAGGTGCACGCTGAAACTCCCTGTGCACGTGCCGCGAAGGACGTCAAAATGATAGTTTGCCAGGCAATATGTGTGGTTGTCCACAGCGGGCGCCGGATGCCAATTGATTTCAACCCTGTTAGGATCCCGCTGTGCTCCAGCCGGTGAAGGTATGAGTACGAGGGCAGAAATCGCGACGATCAGTCCCGCTCGCAGTACCGCTAAACGCATTCAGCAACCCCCACCACCTAGCGGTGTCTCCCCAGCGCCGATGCTAGCGTGGCGGGGCCGTCCTGTCCAAGAGGTGGCACAGTAGGGATTTATCCACATCTTGCGACAGCCGGTGCGCGGGTAGCCAGGCGGGAAGAGGCGGCAAGAAGACGAACGCCTCGGCCCTCTTCCTGACCATGACCCAGCCAGGCGCTGCTGAGCGCCATATCCGCATTCAGATCGTGGTTGTGGGTAAATCCCTGCCAGCCCGAGGGCAGGCCAGCCTCCTGCCCCCGCTGCGGGAGCGACCTGTTGCAAGGCTGGGGGAGGTAAAGGAGGCCCATCCGCCACCTACGCACGGAGGCGGTCATCCGCCGCTACCGCTGCCCGGCCTGCCGCCGCTGCTTCCGCCACTACCCGGAGGGGGTGGAAAGGCGAGGCCAGAGCCAGCGCACAGTGGCCCTGGCTGCCCTCCTCTGGGCCCTGGGCCTCTCCACCGATGCCGCCCAGAGGCTCCTCTGTCAGCTGGGGCTGGAGCCCTCGGCCATGACCCCTTGTGGCGACGTCCTGCCGCTCCTTGGGGAGGTGAAGGGGAGGCTCCCGAGGAGGCAGGTGCGCTGCCTGGAACGAGACGGCTTCTGGGCAAAGACCAGGGGCAGGGGCCTGGTGGTGGAGATGGAGGTGGACGAGCCTGACCCGAAGGCCCTTTAGTTTGGCCCCTGCACCCCTCCTCCAGAGGCTAGGGGTGGAGGCGCTGGTGACCGACGACCTCTCCCAGCTACCGCCTCCTGGCCAGGAGGCTAGGGCTGTAGTCTGCAGCTCTGCTCCTTCCACCTGCTGCCCTGGGCGAGCAGGGGGCTCCTGCGCCTGGAGAGGGGGCTGGGGGAGGGGTGGGCCCCCCTGCTGCCCAGGTGAGGGCCATCCTCAGGGAGAGGCCCCCAGATGGGGCCATGAAGCCCTTCCGTTCTGGCAGGAGCTGGCGAGGGGCGGCCCCCTAGCGGGCAGCCCCCAGGGGAGGCTCAAGGGCCTGCTCCTGCGCCTCTCGCAGCGCTGGGACAGCTACTGCCTCCATCGACATGATCCCCAGGTGCCCACCACCCTCGCCTCACCGAGCAGGCCATTGGCCGCTTCCGCATCCGGACCAAGGCGATGGGCGGCAGGGAGCCCTCGGGCCGGCCTGGAGGCGCCCTTCATCCTCCCTCATCTGAAGGTGGCCTGAAAACCAGCCGCATCAGCACATCAGCACGACGATGCCCTGACGCCTACCTTCCCAAACTCGCCAATCGCCTGTATTACAGGGGGCAAGGTCCCCGAGCGGTGGACAAACTGACCAGGAACCGTTAGCATTTCCTTAATCTCGACGGGCAGGAGGAGGGTGTGACATAAACGGAAGCTATCCCGTGACCTTCGACGTGCCCCTGTAGAAGGAGTTCGACCGGAAGCACGTGTTCATCCGGGTGGTGGCCTTCTGGTTCCTGGGGTGGGTGCCGGGGCTCCTCTACTACGTGCTGCCGATAGTGGCCGCCGTCTGGATCTCGCAGAAGGGCGCCCAGGGCTTCCTGCAGGAGGACACCCCCAAGCTCACCGGCTGGATACGCATGGCCATGGCCTTCTACGCCTATCTGTTCATGTTCACCGACAAGCTACCCCTCGAGCGGCCCGAAGAGGTAGTCACCCTGGAGGTGCAACCGGGCGGCAACCCCAGCGCGGGGTCGGCGTTGCTGCGCTTCTTCCTGGCCATTCCCAGCGCCTTGGTGCTGGGCATCCTCTACTTCGTGGCCTATGTTATGTGGCTGGTGGCGGCCATCCAGGTGCTGACCCAGGGCAACTTCTCGGAGGGCATAGCCAGCTTCTTCCGGGGCGTGCTGGCCTGGCAGGCGCGTCTGTTCGTCTATCTCGGCTCGCTGGTGGAGCCCTACCCGCCCTTCGCCCTGGAGACGGGCCCACGGCCCACCCCCACGGCCTAGGCTGGCGCGGCCGGGGCGGGCTAGAATGGCCCTGTGAGCGACCCCGCCGCCTACGGCGAGCTTTTCCGTCGGGCCTACGCCGTCCTGCACGGCGGCATGGCCGATGAGGGGCCTCCGGTCCTGCAACGACGCCCCGACCAGTCGCTGGAGGAGTTCCTCGCCTCCAGCCGCCGGGAGGCCCTGGAGCCCCTGCGGCGAGCGCTGGAATCGACGTCTCCGCCGGCAGGCCTGGAGGAGGCCCATCGCCTGCTGCTGGCAGCCATCGAATGCGCCCTGGAGGCCGACGCTGCCCTGGCAGCCCAGGTGCGCGCCTATGGCTGTGGCGATTACCAGACCAGTCTGGAGCACTCGCAGCGGGCAGCCGACCTCGCCCGTCGTGCGGTGGAGCTGGACCGGTCACTCATCGCCGCCCTGTGGCGGGCCGAGGAGGCTGCGCCGGGGATCCTGGCCTCGCTGGGTCTCGCCCAGGTGCTGCCCAGGGATGGGGGCCACAGCCCTCAGGGTTCCTTCTGAAGGGGCCTCCGGGCCTTGCCAGGACCGGGCGTCGGCGGCATAATGTTGCTGTCCTGGCCGGTTTAGGCGAATATGTTTGTTCACCTTCACCTTCACACCGAGTTCTCCCTGCTGGACGGCCTTTGCAAGATCCCGGCCCTCATGGAAAGGGTGCGGGAGCTGGGGCAGGAGGCAGTGGCCCTCACCGACCACGGCGTCCTTTACGGCGCCATCCAGTTCTACAAGGAGGCCAAGGCCCGCGGCATCAAGCCCATCATCGGCGTCGAGGGCTATCTGGCCCAGGGCTCCCGTCATTCGCGCGACCCCGCCGACAAACAGCCCTATCACCTGACACTGCTGGCCCGGAACCGCGAGGGCTATCGCAACCTCATCCAGCTGGTGACCCGAGCCCACCTGGAGGGGTTCTTCTACAGGCCACGCATGGACAGGGAGCTGCTGGAGCAGCATCACCGTGGCCTCATATGCCTCTCCGGCTGCCAGTCGGGGCCTTTGCCGCGCCTGTTGATGGCCGACCGCTATGAAGAGGCGGTGGCAATGGCCCGCTACTTCCGCGAGCTTTTCGACGGTCATTTCTACATCGAGCTGCAGCGCCACGGTATCGACGAGGAGGAGGAGCTGAACCGACGCCTCCTCCGCCTGGCCCGCGAGCTGGACATCCCCACGGTGGCCACCAACGACGCCCATTACATCAGGCAGGAGGACTGGACGCTGCAAGACGTGCGCCTGTGCATCAGCACCGGCAGCACGCTGGACGAGGAGGGTCGTATGCGTATGGGCGGCGACCCCTCGTCCTACTACGTGAAGTCTGAAGAGGAGATGCGCCAGCTGTTCCCCGACCTGCCCGAAGCCATCGATAACACCTGGCGCATCGCCGAGCTGTGCGACCTGGAGCTGGAGTTCGGCCAGCTGCACATCCCCCCGGCCGATGTTCCTCCGGGTATCACCGCCGAAGAACACCTGGCCCGTCTGTGCTACCAGGGGCTGGAGCAGCGCTATGGTCGCGACAAACAGGCTGCCCGTCGGCGCCTGGAATACGAGCTGGACGTCATCCGCCGCACCGGCTTCACCAACTATATCCTGGTGGTCTACGACATCGCCCGCTACGCCCGCGAGCGAGGCATCTTCATGGGCGTCAGAGGCTCTGCCGCGGCCTCGGTCGTCCTCTACTGCCTGGGGGTTACGGACATCGACCCCATCGAACACCGCCTGGTTTTCGAGCGGTTCATCCACGACCAGCGCCGGGAGATGCCCGACGTCGACCTGGACTTTGCCGAGGACCGTCGCGACGAGATGATCCGCTACGCCGCCCAGAAGTACGGGGCCGACCGGGTGGCCCAGATCATCACCTTCGGCACCCTGGGCGCCAAGGCCTCCTTGAGGGACGTCGGGCGCGCCCTGGGCTGGAGCTACGCCGATGTGGACAGGGTAGTGCGCATGGTGCCTACCCTTCCGCCTTCCTTCGGCCCCATGACCATCGACCGAGCGCTGGAGGAGAGCCCTCAGCTTCGCCAGGCATACGAGGACGACCCCCAAGTCAGGCGGCTGGTGGACACCGCCCGCGCCCTGGAAGGGGTGGCCCGCCATGCGTCCACCCACGCCGCAGGCATCGTCATCGCCCCCGAGCCCCTCACCAACTATCTGCCCCTGCAGCGGCCGCCCTCGGCCCGCGACCAGAGCGATGCCCTGCCCACCACCCAGTACGCCATGGAGGACGTGGCCGAGCTGGGCCTGCTGAAGATGGACTTCCTGGGGCTGGCCAACCTCACCATCCTGCGCATCGCCCTGGACCTGATCCGCCAGACCCGAGGCATCGAGATAGACCTGGACAGCCTGCCCGACGGCGATGCCAGGACTTACGAGATGCTGTCGCGGGGAGAGACCTTCGGCGTCTTCCAGTTGGAGTCGGCGGGCATGCGGCGCTACATCCAGGAGCTGAAGCCCACGTCCATTCGCGACTTGGCCGCCATGGTCGCCCTGTACCGCCCAGGCCCCATGCAGCACATCCCGACCTACATCCGCGCCAAGCATGGCCTGGAGCCCATTCGCTACCCGCATCCCGACCTGGCCGAGATCCTGGACGAGACCTATGGCGTCATCGTCTACCAGGACCAGGTGCTGCTCATCGCCCAGAAGTTCGCCGGCTACAGCCTGGGCGAGGCCGATTTGATGCGCAAGGCGATGGGCAAGAAGATCCGCTCCCTGATGGAAGCGGAACGGGAGCGGTTCATCCAGGGGGCAGTGGCCCGGGGCTACTCGCGCGAGACGGCGAGGACCATCTTCGACCTGATCGAGCCTTTCGCCGGCTACGCCTTCAACAAGGCCCACGCAGTCTCCTACGCACGCATCGCCTATTACACCGCCTATCTCAAGGCCAACTACCCCGAGGAGTACATGACAGCTGTGCTGCAGATGGCCCAGCGCCGCCCCGACCCCACCCAGCGCGTGGCCGAGGCCTACGCTGAATGCGTGCGCCTGGGCATCAGCGTCCTGCCGCCGGACGTCAACCGCAGCAGTGTCAACTTCAGCCTGGAGGAGCACGACGGCCGCTGGGCCATCCGTTTCGGTCTGGCCAACATCAAGAACGTAGGCGAAGGGGTGGCGGAGGAGATCGTGGCGACGCGACAGGCGGGCGGCCCTTTCCAGAGCCTGGAGGACTTCTTCCGCCGCGTCCCTGTCGCCGCCCTCAACAAGCGGGCACTGGAGAGCATGGCCAAGGCTGGCGCTTTCGACTCCCTGGGCCGTAGCCGCGGCACCGTTCTGGCCAACCTTGACCGACTGGTGGCGCTCGCCCAGCGAGCCCAGAAGGTGCGGGAAGCCGGTCAGGCCAGCCTGTTCGACCTGATGGGCGCCCAGCAGGCAGGCCTGGAGGACCTGCCCCTGGAGGAGGTGCCCGTGCCCCAGGCACGCAAGCTGGCCTGGGAGAAGGAGCTGCTGGGCATCTACGTTTCCGAGCACCCCTTCAGCCGCGCCGCCCAGGAGCTGGCGCCTTACCTCTCCTGTCCGCTGGCCCACCTGACGCCTGACATGGCCGGCCGCGAGCTGGTGCTGGCCGGCTTCGTGGCCCACACGCGCACCCTGGTCACCAGGGACGGGCGCGCCTTCTGCGCGGTGGAGCTGGAGGACATGTCCGGCTCGGCCGAGGTGACCGTCTGGCCCGACGTCTACGACCAGACGAAGAACCTGTGGAAGCACGGCAACATCGTTGTGGCCAAGGTTCGCGCTCGCGAGCGGGGCGAGGAGAGGCTCCAGCTCAGCGTCCAGAGGGCCGCCCTGTGGCGAGAGGGTGAGTTTGATCCTGCCGAGCTGGGCCTCACCCCCCAGAGGGCGGCCGTCGCTCCCACTCCTTCGCCGGCCGACGACCCTCCGCCCGCCGCCCAGCCCAAACGGCGGCCCCTGTCGCGGCCAGGCACGACCCTCCGCATCCTGTTGCAGGAGACGGACGATACCCAGGCCGACCAGGAGCGGTTGCGTCAGGTCATCATGCTCCTGCGCGACTTTCCGGGCGAGGACGCCGTGACCCTGTCCATCCGCCAGCAAGACGGGGAGGAGATAGACCTGGCCTTGCCGCGGGCTCGGGTCTGCCCCGAGCTGCTATCGCGATTGCGGTCGGCGGTGGGGGCGTGGGGCAGGGTAGAGGCGCTGCGGGCTACCGCCTGAGGCCGCGCCGGCCACCCACTGCGACACAGCCTTCTAACTGCAGCAGACGGGCCTTCATCTCCAGGCCGCCGCCGTAGCCGGTGAGGGAGCCGTCGGCGCCTATCACCCTGTGGCACGGCACCACGATGGGAAGGGGGTTGGTGGCCATCGCCCGTCCCACCGCTCGCGCTGCCCGGGGCCTGCCTACCAGGCGTGCTAGCTCGCCGTAGGTGATCACCCGGCCTCGGGGCAGACGTGCCAGCGCCTGCAGGACAGCTCGCTGGAAGGGAGGCAGGCCATTCCAGTCCAGGGGCAAATCGTCGAAGGACACGGGCAGGCCACGGGCGTAGTCCTGGAGGCGTCGGGCTGCCTCCTCCGCCAGCGGTGTGCTGGCGGGGCGGTGCGCCCCCAGGGCCTTCACCTCCGCCTCCGCCTCGTGTCGCGATGCCCTCGGCAGCGTCACGGCCCGCAGGCCTCGTGGTGAGAAGACCAGTCCGATCCACCCCAGAGCCGTGTCCACGAGGGTGTAGGAGAGGGCTTCTTGCGCTGTATGCCTTCTCGTGTTGCGCTCCATCTTCACTCCCACGTGCGGCGCCATGGCCTCCGCAGAACCTCTTGTAGCAGCGACCAGCGTAGTTGGGGCCAAAGCTCCCTGAGCTTCTGGCGCTCCTCGTCGGAGGGAGGCGGCCCGCCGTAGCGGGCGCGACCGTAGACCTCGGCCATCAGCGGCAGGTCCCGCAGTCGCGTGCGTCGATAGAGCCTCTGGGCGAACTCCCGTGGGGTCTCGCCGGTGCGGGGGCCCAGGGCGGCCAGGTTGGCCAGTCGCACTGTCTTCTCCCACAGTCGCAGAGGATAGGGGAGGTTGCCCAGAGGCAGTTCCCAGGCCAGTCGCAACGTGCCTGCCAGCAAGGCCAGGCCGCCCAGCGACCCCAGGAGCGCCCACAGCCAGGTCCAGTCGCGCTCCGTCTGCACCTGCGCCGACGGCGGAGGCGGCTCCTCGGGCGCCTGGAACTCTTCCGGCGGGAGCAGGCCGCTCAGCCCGAAGGGATCGATGCCCGGCTCTATGGGCGTGGTGGGCAGAAGCGGCGACTGGGGCCCGTACTGATAGGGGAAATTGAAGGGCAACTGCCCCCGGGGGACGGGGCTGAAGGGGAGCCAGCCCGCCCCCGGGAAGTAGACCTCCGGCCAGGCATAGGCGTTCCGTGCGCTGACCCTGTAGGCCCCCAGGTCGGGCACGAAGTCGTTAGGGGTCAGGACGACGCCCACTACCAGTCTGGCGGGAACCCCTGCTGCCCGTAGCAGCACAACCATGGCCGAAGCGTGATACTCCGGCGAGCCGCGGCGGGACTCGAACAGGAAATAGTCCACCGGGTCGCGGCCAGCGGGCGGGCCGGGCTGACTCTGGTCTACCGGGTACGTGCTGAGGAGGGTCTCGATGGCCCGCACCTTGTCATAGGGGGTAGGGGCGCTGGCCGTTATCTGCTGGGCCAGGCGTCGCACGCGCTCCGGCAGGTCATCCGGCAGCGATAGATAGACGTCCTGTAGCCACTGCGGGTAGGTGGTGGGGGCCGCCACCAGCGTGTCAGCGGTGGCCACTGGCAAGACGCCGGCCGTCCAGTAGGCCTGCCCTTGCTGGAGACGGTCGCCGGGGGCCAGCACGGCGTTGTCCAGGAAGGAGGCCATGGAAACTAGGTCGACGCGGCGCACCCTGCCCCCCTGCGCCCTTTCTGCCTGGACCATCACCCATCCCCGGTCCAGCAGCGCCCGACGCAGGGCTTCGTCGCTGGGTGCCGGCCCGCCCAGCTGGCGCAGAGCGGCGTCCACCGCCTGACGCGCCTGTTGCTGCTCCTGATTTCCGGCCGGTGGGGCGGATCCCAGGTCTACCCTCAGGACGGCTCCCTCCGGCAGCCGCGCCCGCACGTCGAAATCGGAGACCACTCCCACAGGCAGGGGGCGGCCGGGCACCAGCAGAAGGGAGCTGATGGGGCTGGAGGCCTCCATGGTCACCTGCACCACCAAGGGGTCCAGGTTGAGGGTACGGCGCACCTGCTGTTGAGCGGCCTGGGGGCTGCTGGGCTCCGGGAAGGGCCAGCCCATCTCTACATCCCCGCCGGAACGCCAGCCGCCCGATGTGTAGTCGTTATATATAGCCGCGCGCAGGATGATGGCGCTGGGCTCCAGGCGCTGCAGGGTACGCACCGTGGCCAGGTCGCCGCGGAGCGGCAGGGGGAACCGCCCCCTCAAGGGCAGGAAATCGCCCAGGTCGGCGCTGGACAGCAGCTGCCCACCCCGCAAAGGGCCCACCAGGCGAGACCAGTCCTGGGCCAGCTCCTGGAATGGTCCCGCCACCTTGCCCCACAGGGTGCCCAGCGGCCGCCCGTAATTGGCCGGGACCGTCCAGGCAAGCATCAGCACCACCAGGACGGCCCAGAAGCTCACGTGCAGCACGCTCAGCCCCAGGAGCGAGGGATACGAAACCCCCTCCTGCCGCCACAGGGCCTGATGACGGGCCAGGTTGGCCCGCGCTACCAGCAAAAGCCCGGTGATGGCGTACAAGAGAAACGCCGCCAGGACGCCCCGGTTCAGGACGACAAAGTTTATGAAGAGGGTGATCCCTCCCAGCAGAAGCCCCGGCCAGGGCAGGCTCCAGCGGAACAGACAGTAGCCGAAGACGAAGGCCCCGGCCCAGGCCAGGCCAGCCACCAGGACGGCGAAAGGCAGCACGTCGTTGCTGATGCCTCCACCGATGGCGATGTCGAAGAAGGTCTGGAACCGCAGATACAGGGCGTCCACCTTGTCCGAGAACCCGTCGCCCCTCACCAGAAACAGGGACTGCAGGAACGTGGACAGAAGACAGAGGATGAGGCCCAACGAGAACCCAGCCTCACCTTTCAGGGGTAGCTTGGCCACCAGCATCCCCGCCAGCAGGCCGCCCAGCCCCAACAGCACCAGGTTGGGCATGACGTCGGACCAGCGGGCGTGCTGTATGCTCCAGGCCACGCTCAGGAAGGCCAGGAAGGAAAGCCCCAGGGTCAGCCAGTCCTCCCAGTTGGGCAGGCGACGCCACAGCCAGCGCAGGGGCTCCAGCGCCAGGGCGGGGGCGGCGGTCGTCATCCCGTCACCTCTCGCTTCCTGTGCGGTGCAGCCAGTAGGCCGAACTGGCCCCCGAAGGCCCCAGGGCCAGGGACAGGTCGTCGCCGCGCCGCACCAGATAGGTCAGGATGTCGTGGGCCGCCAGGGCACTGAAGGACAGGAGGGACGCCTCCCGGCCGCCGAAGGTGCCTGCGTCCAGCAACACCACCGCCGCCTGCACGCCTCTCTGGGCCAGGGCCTGCACCGCTGCCACCCAACCCTCCTCCGGCGAAGGAGTAATGACAATGACGGTGGTATGGCGGCCAAAGGAACGCTCGTGGGACAGCAGCACCTGCCCCAGGGGCGTGTAGCCGTTGGCCTGTAGCTCCGCCAGGGCCTCCATGATCCGCTCGTACTGCTGCGGGCCCCGGGAGGGCGGGAAGATATAGGGCTTCTCGCCCTGGGCCAGGAAGCCCACCCGCAGGTCGTGCCCCAGCAGGCGGTGGGCCAGGGAGCAGGCCGCCGTCACCATGTACTCCTGCGTGCTCTCGTCGCCCTCGCCGGCATGTACGGCCGCCTCCAGGTCCAGCACCAGCCACACGTCGCTGGTGGGCGTGAAGTCGAACGTCTTCACCATCAGCCGTCGGAGCCGGGCGGTGGTCAGCCAGTGGATGCGGCTGAAAGCGTCGCCGGGGTAATACTCCCGCACCCCCGAGGCAGTGGGGGTGATGTAGGGGGTGGGACGGCTGCGGTCGCCTTCTCCCGAGAGCTGGGCCGGTGGCAGCCAGAAGTAGGGCAGCTCCACCGGTGCCGGAAAGACCAGCACCTCCCATCTGTGGCCGAAGACGTGGCGTCGACGAAACAGCCCGAAGGGGTCGCCGCTGCTCACTGCTATCGGCCCGAAGGTGTAGCGCCCCCGACGCCGGCACAGCACCTCGTGTCGCCAGGTGCGGACCCCGTTGGCCGTGAGGAAGGTCACCGTCTTGGGGGCTACCCCGGGCATGTTGGTGGGCTCCTCTATCTCCAGCCACAGCTTGGGGTAGCCGTTCAGGTTCTGAAGGCGGAAGTCCGAAAAGGTCCGTTCGCCGGCGTGCAGGCGGTCGGGACCGCGGCGCACCTCCAGCCTCAATCCCCTGACATTAGCCCTGGCCCACAGCCAGCCGATAGGCACCAGCGCCAGCAGCAGATAGGACGCACGGATGAGGACCCAGAAACCCGATGCCCAGCCCAGGAAGAGGAGGGCCAGCCCCAGCCCCAGGACGATAGTAAGGTTGGGGGACTCCCGCAGCCGCATCGCGAGGCGGCCTAGGGGCCGCGGGCGCGAACTCCGGGCACGTGCAGCCGGCCGAGACAATCCTCCACCACCTGTTGCGCCGTGACCCCCTTCACCCGGCTGGCCGCGCTAACGATGATGCGGTGCCCCAGCACGGGGTAGGCCAGCGCCTTCACGTCGTCGGGCAGGACGAAATCGCGGCCGTCCAGGAGGGCGCGGGCCTGGGAACCCCTCTGGAGCGCCAGGGAGCCACGGGGCGACGCGCCCAGATATACCGCCTCGTGGCGGCGGGTGGCGTCCACCACTGCGGCGATGTACTGCTTGATGAGGCCGTCCACCCGCACCTGCCGCACCGCCTCCTGCAGTCGCAGTATGTCATCCGGCCCGCACACGGGCGCCAGCTCCTCGATGGGATGGGAGAGCATCTGACGCTCCATAATGGTCACTTCTTCATGGGGGGAGGGATAGCCCAGGTGCACCCGCATGAAGAAGCGGTCCAGCTGGGCCTCAGGCAGAGGAAAGGTGCCCTCGTATTCGATGGGGTTCTGGGTGGCGAGCACCATGAAAGGTCGGGGCAGGGGGCGGCTCACGCCGTCGACCGTCACCTGGCGCTCCTCCATGGCCTCCAGCAGTGCAGACTGGGTCTTGGGAGTCGCGCGGTTGATCTCGTCGGCCAGCACTATCTGGGCCATGATGGGGCCGGGACGGAACTCGAAGTCGCCCGTCTTCTGGTTGTAGACGGCAGCGCCGGTGACGTCGGAGGGCAGCAGGTCGGGCGTGAACTGAATGCGGCGGAAGCTGCAGCCTGTGGAGCGGGCCAGGCTGCGGGCCAGCATGGTCTTGCCCACGCCTGGCACGTCTTCGATGAGCAGGTGACCTCCGCACATGAGGGCGATGACGGCCAGCTCCACCTCCTGGCGCTTGCCCACCATCACCCGCTCCATGTTTTCGATGATGCGCAGGGCGAGGCCCCTAACGTCGTCCACGACTCCTCCTCTTAGCCACCCAGTTTTAACCAGCTCCTAATCATAGGGCTGCCCAATAAGTCCCGCGTAGCCCTTGATTATACACGGCCCGCCAGGGATTTACCACGCCCCGCCACCCCCCTGGAAAAGGTGTGGATAGAGTGGGAGAAGCCGTTGACAACGAGGGGGGTCAGGCCGTAAGCTGGCCCTCGACAGGCCAATATTTCGCCGAGTCCGTCCCGAGGGGACGGAGCGGGGGACCCAGCTTCTGGGGTGAATGTCGCCCTCAGGGGCGACTAGGCTAGCTCCTTCGGCCGAACCCGTCAGCTAACCCCGTAGGCGTAGGAAGGAGAGGGCCTTGCACCAGCACCCTTTGGGGGCGAGGGGCTTGACCTCTCGCCCCCATGACGTGATGGAGAGGGCGGAGGGCGCCAAGGACACCGCAGGGCTGGCCCGCCGTCGCTTGCTTCGCCTCGAATACCTGCTGCTGGTGGCCATCGCCCTGCTGGTGACGGCCTTCACGGTAGCCTTTTTCTACCTGGGAGGCGACGGTGAGGACCTGCGGCGCTACGGCTATGCCGGCCTCTTCCTGGTCAACCTGCTGGGCTCGGCCTCCATCTTCATGCCCTCCCCCGCCGCCGCTTCGGTTGTGGGGGGCGGCGCCTTCCTGCACGACTTTCTGGGCGTGCCAGCCTTCTTCTGGGTAGGGCTGGTGGCCGGGCTGGGCGAAGCGCTGGGAGAGGTGACGGGCTACCTGGCTGGCTACAGCGGCCGCGTCGTGGTGGAAGACCACCCCCATTACCGGCGCCTGCGGGGCTGGATGGAGCGGCACGGCACCGTCACCATGTTCCTGCTGGCGGTGGTGCCCAACCCGCTTTTCGACATGGGAGGACTGGTGGCCGGCGCGGTGGCTATGCCTCTGCCCCGCTTCTTCCTGGCGGTGCTGGCAGGCAAGGTCATCAAGGACTGGTACATGGCAGGCTTCGGGGGCCTGGGAGGGGCGCTCCTGGGACACCTGGGCTGAGCGCGTGCTATACTGGCCTCCGTAGGCCCCCATAGAAAATCCTCCCGGTGAGGAGAGCGAAAATGGGCGTCAGCCCTATGAAAAACTACCCTTTCGTGACCCTCCTCCTGCGAGTAGCCGGGGCCCTGTTCTTCGGTTTCATCGGGCTGCGCGTGGGCCAGGCGCTGGCAGAAGAGCGCGACGGCTTCTTTCACTCCCTCATCTGGGCTGCAGCGTCCCTGGGCTTCATCGCCTTTGGCGCGCTGGCCACACCGTACTTGCTGCTGGGGCCGCTGCAGAAGTTTCAGGAGTGGACGCGCCAGATACGGCCCCTGCAGCTGGTGCTGGGCATCGTCGGGCTGGTATCGGGGCTCCTCGCCTCTGCCCTCCTGGCCCCCTGGCTGGTCAACCTGCCAGGGCTGGGGGGCTTCCTCGCCCCCTTGGCGGTCAGCTTCCTTTTCGGCCTGCTGGGGGTGGCCGCCCTGGTCAGCCGCGAGGAGGACTTCGCCCAGTTCCTTGCCCGCTACTTCCCTTCCCGCACTTTCTGGCCCCCCCAAGAGATCATCATCGATACCAGCGCCATCATCGATGGCCGCATAGCCGACATCGCTCAGACCGGCTTCCTGCCCGGCGCCCTGGTAGTGCCCCGTTTCGTGCTGGACGAACTGCGTCGCATTGCCGATTCGCCTGACGCCCTGCGCCGCAACCGGGGCCGCCGTGGGCTGGACGTGCTGGGGCGACTGCGAAGGGAGGGCTATGTGCCCGTTCGCATAGCCGATGACGACTTCCCGGACGCAGCCGACGTGGACTCCAAGCTCATACGCCTGGCCCGAAAGCTGTCGGCCCCCGTCCTGACCAACGACTTCAACCTCAACCGGGTGGCCGAGGTGGAAGGTGTGAAGGTGCTGAACATCAACCAGCTGGCCAACGCTGTCCGAGTAGTCATCCTGCCCGGCGAGGAGATGGAGGTGCACATCGTCCAGGAGGGCAAGGAGGCCGACCAGGGCGTGGGCTTTCTGGACGATGGCACCATGGTGGTGGTGGAGGGCGGGCGCCGCTACCTCAACGAACGCATGGTGGTGACGGTGACCCGTGTGCTGCAGACGGTGGCCGGCCGCCTCATCTTCGCCCAGCCCAAGGGGGCGACTTAGGCCGGCCATGGGCGGCACCTACGGACGTGTGGGCGCCGTCATTGTCGCCGCTGGCGCCAGCACCCGAATGGGCGGCATCGACAAGGTGATGGCGCCCCTGGGAGAGCACCCTCTCATCGCCCATCCCCTGTTGACCTTCGAGGGAAGCCCGCTGGTCGATGCCCTGGTCCTGGTGGTCTCGGCTGCCAACCTGGACTGGGCACGGGGCCTGGTGGAGGCCCTAGGCCTCGCCAAGGTGCGAGACGTCTGCCCCGGCGGCGCCCTGCGGCAGGAGTCGGTGCGTCTGGGCCTGGAGGCCCTGGGCCACTGCGACTGGGTCCTGGTCCACGATGGCGCTCGCCCGTTCGTATCCCCTCGCCTCCTGGAGGACGCCCTTATGGCTGCCCAGGAAACGGGGGCGGCGGTGCCCGCCCTTCCCCTCGCCGATACTGTGAAGGAGGTGGACGGGGACGCGGTGGTGCGCACCCTGGACCGGTCTCGCCTGCGGGCCGTCCAGACTCCCCAGGCCTTCCGCTACGATCTGCTGCTGGAGGCCCACCGTCGGGCCTCGGGCGAGGTCACCGATGACGCCTCCCTGGTGGAGGCTATGGGCATCACGGTGAAGGTGTTTCCTGGCTCCCCCTACAATCTGAAGGTGACCACACCTGCCGACCTGGAGCTGGCCCAGGCCCTGCTGGCCGCCGGAGCACTGGAGCATGACGCTCAGCATCGGCATCGGCTATGATATACACAGGTTCCAGGAGGGGAGGCCCCTGAAGCTGGGAGGGGTGCAGGTGCCCTGGCCCCGCGGCCTGGCGGGCCACAGCGACGCCGACGTGCTCCTCCATGCCATTATGGACGCCCTGCTGGGCGCCGCCGGGCTGGGAGACCTGGGCCAGCACTTTCCCCCCCATGACCCGGCCTACGCAGGGGCCGACAGCCTGGAGCTGCTGAGACGAGTGCGGGAGATGGTGCAGGGGGCAGGGATGGCGCCCGTGAGCGTGGATGCCACCGTCATCGCCCAGGAGCCGCCCCTGGCCGCCTACCTGCCGGCCATGCGCCGCACCATCGCCGATGCCCTGGGCCTGGAGGAGCAGCGGGTGAACGTGAAGGCCAAAAGCCACGAGGGGCTGGGCGCCTTGGGTCGCAGCGAGGGGGTCGCTGCCCTGGCTGTGGCCCTCCTCTCGCGGGATACGCCATGAACCGGTGCCTCTGCCGTCCCTCGTCCCATCGTTCGTCCCTCCCAAGAGGCGGACACGACTGTATCTGTGCCTAGGCCCTGGCCCTCGTCGGGCCGGGGCCTTCCCCGCCGAGAACGCAGCCTGCCCCTAACGAGGAGGGATCGCCTTGGGCCTTCTGCAGAGCATAAAGCGCGACATTCAGGCGGCACTGGAGAGGGACCCCGCCGCTACCAGCGCCCTGGAGGTGATCCTGTGCTATCCAGGCTTCCATGCCCGCCAGTTCCATCGACTGGCCCACTGGCTCTACAATCACCGCCTGCGACTGGTGGCCCGCATCGTCTCCCACATCAGCCGCGCTCTGACGGGCATCGAGATCCACCCCGGGGCCAAGATCGGCGAGGGGCTGTTCATAGACCATGGCATGGGTGTGGTCATCGGCGAGACCACGGAGATAGGTGACAACTGCCATCTCTACCAGGGGGTGACCCTGGGGGGGACCAGCACCAAACGCACCAAGCGCCACCCCACCCTGGGCAACAATGTGGTGGTGGGGGCAGGAGCCAAGGTCATCGGCGCTGTGAGAATAGGCGACAACGCCCGTATCGGCGCCGGGTCGGTGGTGGTATCCGATGTCCCGCCCAACGCCACCGTCGTTGGCGTGCCCGGGCATGTGGTAGCCTACCACGACCCCGGCAACGATACCGTCGTCCGCCTGCCAGACCCGGAGTGGGACGCCCTGCGTTCCCTGGAAGAGAGGATCGCCCGACTGGAGGAGCGCTTGTCCGCCATCGAGAAGGCCCTAGGGGAGGGCAGGGGCGCCTCGGCCCAGGCCAGCCAGAGGCCTCCCGCCAGCTAAAGGCTCCCCCACATGGCGCCTTGCCCTTACACTAGTTGAGAGGCGTGGCCACCATGAGGCTCTACAACACCCTGAGCCGTCGCCTGGAGGAGTTCGTCCCCGCCGGGGACGAAGTGCGCATGTATGTCTGCGGCCCCAACCTCTACGCCCCCTGCCATCTGGGGCACGCCATGAGCTACATCATCTTCGACGTCCTGCGCCGCTACCTGGAGTTCCGGGGATATCGCGTGCGTCACGTCCAGAACTTTACCGACATCGAGGACAACATCATCCTGCGGGCGCGGGCCACCGGCCGCACCATCCAGGACCTGGCCGAGGAGCACATCGACCTCTTCTTCCGGCAGATGGACGCCCTCGGCGTGCAGCGCGCCCACTACTATCCACGTCCGACCCACGAGATAGATGCCATCGTGGAGATGGTGCGGGTGCTCCTGGAGAAGGGCTATGCCTACCAGGCCAACGGCGACGTCTACTTCCGTGTACCCCGCTTCCCCGACTACGGCAAGCTGTCCGGGCGGGACGTGGACTCCCTGCTGGCCGGTGCGAGGGTGGAGCCGGGCGAGGGTAAGGAGCACCCCGCCGACTTCGTCCTCTGGAAGGCCGCCAAGGAAGGGGAGCCATCCTGGGACAGCCCCTTCGGCCCGGGACGCCCCGGCTGGCATATCGAGTGCTCGGCCATGGCCCTCAAGTACCTGGGCCAGCCCCTGGACATCCACGGCGGGGGGCAGGACCTCATCTTTCCCCATCACGAGAACGAGATCGCTCAGGCCGAGGCCTACAGCGGGCGCAAGCCCTTCGCCCGCTTCTGGGTCCACCACGGCCTGCTGCGCCTGCCCGACAGCCCCGAGAAGATGACGCGGCACCTGGGCAACCTGGTGCCCCTCGGGGAGGCGCTGGAGCGGTTCGGCCCGGACGCCCTGCGCCTGTTCGTCCTCGGCTCCCACTATCGCAGTCCCCTCACCTACTCAGAGGATGCCCTGACAGCGGCACGGGCTGGCGCCCGGCGGCTGCGACTGGCCGCCACCCAGGAGGGGGGCGACCAGGAGCCGGAGGTCGACCCTACGCCCTATCGTCAGCGGTTCCTGGAGGCCATGGACGACGACCTGGGCACCCCCCAGGCCCTGGCTGCTCTCTTCGACCTGGCAGCCGAGATCAACCGCGCCCGCGACGAGGGGCGCCGGACATCCCGCGCCCAGGCCACCCTGAGGGAGCTGGCCGGCGTGCTGGGGCTATCGCTGCAGGAGCCGACGCCGTACCGAGCTGATGCCGTGCCTTTCATCGAGCTGCTCATCGAGGTCAGGCAGGAGCTGAGGGCCCAGCGCCTCTACGCCCTGGCCGACTCCATTCGTGCCCGCCTTCTGGAGATGGGCATCGTCCTGGAAGACACCCCTCAGGGCACCCGCTGGCGGCCTCGCGAGGACTAGTATCCGTAGCCTATCGGCCCTCCCGCCGTGGGCGTAGCGGCGCCGCCACCACCGGCCCCGCCGCCCGTGGTCAGGGTCCCCGTCATCCCCGCCCCGGCGTGCAGGCGGCACACGAAAGTGTAGGAGCCGGCGCGGGGGGTGAAGGTAACGGTCATGCTCTGCCCTGGCTGGAGGGTCACGTCCACGTTTAGCTCCTGGATGGTGAAGGTGTGGGGCGCCTGCCCATCGTTGCGCACCGTCACCGTCAGCGGCTGGTTGGCCTGGGCAGAGATGCGGGCTGGCTCGAAGGAGAAGTCCAGCGCCCGCACCGTCACGCTGGCAGTCCCCGCCCCGGGGGTGGCTCCGCCGCCTCCCGGAGTCGGCGTTCGGGGTGCAGGGCTGGCTGCGGGAGTGGCGCCGCTGGCGGCAGTACTGGGCGCAGCCTCCTCTTCTTCCCCGCAGGCCGCTAGGGCCAGGGCCAGCGCCGCCGCCAGCCCTAGAGCTAACCAGAGTCGCTTCATTCCCCCACCTCCTGTGATGTTCCGTGGGGGAATACGCCCGCGGACGCGGCGCGGATGCACGCGGCGCCGCTCTGAAAGCTAGCGGGCGCCCCGCAGCCGCGGGTCGAGGGCGTCGCGCAGGGCGTCGCCCAGGAGGTTGAACCCCAGCACCGTCAGGCTGATGCCCAGCCCCGGGAATAGCGCCCAGGGTATGTGCACCGGAAGGTTGTTGCGGGCGGCGTTGATGTCAGCGCCCCAGGACGGGTTGGGGGGCGGCACGCCCAGGCCCAGGAAGGAGAGAGCCGCCTCAGCCAGCACCGCCGTCCCCAGCAGCGTCGTCATCACCACGATGGCCAGGGCCATGATATTGGGGGCGATGTGTCGGAAGATGATGCGTAGCGGGGTAGCCCCGATGGCCCGGGCTGCCTCCACATAGACGTTGTTCTTCTCCGACAGCACCGCACCCCGCACGATGCGTATCACCCCTGGTATGATGCCCAGCCCGATGACCAGCACCACGTTCTCCAGCGAAGGCCCCAGCACGCGGATGATGATGAGCAGCAGGACCAGTGCCGGAAAGGCCTGGATGGAGTCCAGCACCCGCTGGATGATGGAGTCCACCGGCCCGCCCACGTAGCCGCTGATGAGGCCGATGACGGTGCCGGCGATCGTGCCACCGATGACGGCGATGAACCCCACCGAAAGCGATATGCGAGCGCCCCAGATGACGCGGCTGAGCATGTCCCGTCCCAGGTTGTCGGTGCCGAAGGGCGTCTCGCGCGAGATGCCCGAGAGGGGCGGCGCCACGCCGATCTCGTTCACATCGTGGGGAGCGATGACCGGTGCCAGTATGCCCACTATCAGCAGCCCCAGGATGATGACGAAGCCCAGGGTGCCCAGCGGGTAACGACGCACGAGCCGCAGCAACCGCCGCAGCAACGGCTGGCGCGGCACTGCCAGTTCGAGGCCCAGGGTCACCTCAGCCGGTCTGACAGCCATCTCTCCACCTCAGCGATAGCGTATGCGCGGGTCCAGCCAGGCATAGGCGATATCCAGGGCCAGGATGGTGATGACGACCACTACACCGGTGTAGAGCGTCAGCGTCTGCACCACCGGGAAGTCCTTCACGAAAATGGCCTGGAAGAAGTACTGGCCGATGCCCGGCAAGGTGAATATCTGCTCGATGATGACCGACCCGCCCAGCAGGGCCGAGAACTGCAGCGCCAGCACCGTCAGGGGCGGGATCATGGCGTTGCGCAGGGCATGCCTGGCGATGACCAGCCTCTCGCCCAGCCCCTTGGCCCTGGCGGTGCGGATATAGTCCTGGCGCAGGACCTCCAGCAGGCTGGACCGTGTCAGGCGCATGATGGCCGCTGCCGGCCCCAGCGCCAGGACCACCGCCGCCGGCAGGAACTGACGGAGGTTCCCCCACGGGTCGTCAAAGAAGTGGACTACCCGCCCTATGGGCGGCGCATAGCCCCATACCTGCAGCGGCACCAGCAGCACTAGCGTCGCCAGCCACAGGGCCGGCACCGACAGCCCCAGCACTGCCACCACGCGCACCGCATAGTCCAGCAGCGTGTCCCGCCACACTGCCGATATGACCCCGGCCGTGATGCCGATGGCCGTCGTCAGGACGAGGGTCATGATGAGCAGTTCCAGGGTGTTGGGCAGTCGGTTGCGGATGCTGCGAGCGATGGACTCGCCGCTGAAGTTGGAGATGCCCAGGTCGCCCGTGAGGATCCCCTTCATCCAGCGCGAATACTGGACGATGAGGGGGTCATTGAGCCCCAGCCGTTCCCTCTCGGCCGCCACCTGCTCAGCGGTGGCCTGGGGGCCCAGGCGCAACAGGGCCGGGTCGCCCGGCGCCACCCGCAGCACCAGGAAGACCGCTATGGACAGGAAGAACAGGATGACCACGCCAGCCAGCAGCCTGCGCACTATGAAGGCCTGCATGCCTTCCCTCTAAAGGTCCAGCCACCATTCGGCCAGGAACAGATAGGTGCGTCCCAGGCCGAGGCTGGCAGGGTTGTTCTTGACGAAGTTCCACCAAACGGTGTTGGAGCTGCTGCTGGGCAGGGGAATGACGCTCGGGTCCTTGGAATATATGATCCTCTGCACGTCCCGGACCGCCTGGACCAGCTCCTGAACGCTCTGCGTGATGCGCTTCACCCTTCTCACGGCAGCATCGACCTCCGCGTCGCGAAAGATGTGGAAGGAGAGGCCATCCCCCGCGTAGCCCCAGGACGTGTGCCAGTCCAGGGGGCCCTCCGGCGTCTCGTACTGCGGGTTCAGGCTCAGGGCTGTATCGTAGTCGCGGCGGCGGACCCGGTCGATGTAGCGGCCGATGTCCAGTGGCTCCAGCTCGACCTCGATGCCGCCCGAGCGGAGGTTCTCGATAAGGACAGGAACGTACTGGTCAGCATCGCCCCCTCCCGTGGCGCCGCTCCCGGCGGGATACACCATCTTGGTCTTGATGCCCCCGGGGTAGCCGGCCGAGGACAGCAGCTGACGGGCCTCCTGGGGGTTGTACACCAGGTAGCGGCTCTTCAGCTCCTCCTCCGGCAACGCGAAGTCGACCAGGTCATGGTGGACGATGCCGTTGACCTTGGCGTCCCCCAGGTGCACCACGTTGATGAACTGCTGGTGGTTGATGGAGCGGGCCACCGCCCGCCGCACCCGCGGGTCGTTGAAGGGGGCGCGGTCGATGTTCATGATGACAGACATGAAGTTGAAGTAAGGCTCCTTGACCAGGTAGTACTTGGCCGGGTCCATCAAGTCGTCCAGCTCTCGCTTGTTGACCACGGTGTAGGACTCGAGCTGCCGCGATTGAAAGGCGGCCAGCCGCGCCGCCCGATCGGGAATGTAGAGCACGTCGATGCCGTCCACATAGGGCAGCGGCTGCCCGTCCTGCCCCTTGCGGTAGTAGTTGGGATTCCGCTCCAGCGACAGCCCCTCGCCCTCCACGAACCTTCCGAAGGAAAAGGGACCGCCGCCCGCTCCGGACACCCGCAACCGGTCGGCGTTGGAAAGAAGCTCCCGCGGAGCGATGGTCGAATACTGGACACCGACATTGTAGAGGGCCCAGGCATAGGGCTCGTTGGTCTTCATCACGTAGGTGCGGGCGTCCTGGGCAGCGTGGGAGGCCAGGAACTGCTTGGCGAACCGCGACACCAGCGCCCGCGGCTCGTTCTTGATGCGTTCCCAGTTGGCGTAGGCGTCCTGCGCGTCCAGTTCCCGCTCCGGCACCCCCAAGTTGTTGGGCGCCACCCGGATGCCGGGACGGATGCGGAAAATGTAGGTCACGGCATCGGGCTGCTCCAGCGTCTCCGCCAGGTCGTAGTAGAAGAAGTCGGGCTTTACCTGCGACTGGCTGACCAGCGTGTTGTACACCCGGGGAAAATAGGAGGCCGCCGAGGCGATCGACACATGAGGGTCCAGCTGGTCGAAGGTGGCGAAGGTGGCATAGCGGGAGCGGCCTCCGCGCTTGGGCGGCCCCTCCTCGGCCTGGGGGGCAGGCGTGGCCTGGGGCGCCTCCTCCCGACAGGCGACGGCGCCCGCCAGGGCCGCTCCCCCCGCCCCCAGGACGGCGGCCCGCAGAAAGGCCCGCCGCCCCAGTCGCCTACGCCAGAAGCGCCGCCAGTATTCGCTGGCCATGGCCCAACCCCCCTAGGCCGTCAGCCTTTTCGCGCTCGCATGCTAGCCATGCCGCAGGCGCCTGTCAACCGCGGGAGGGCGGGACGGCAGGAACCGAAGACGCGCAGCCAGCATACGCCTTCACCCATGCCGCGCGCAGATGGGGACTTCACCCGCGGCCGCCCCGAAGCAGCGACGGATCCCCATCTTTGCCCCGGTCTACAGGTCCAGCCACCAATCGGCCAGGAACAGGGCCGTCACGCCGAGCCCCAACCGGGCAGGGTTGTTCTTGACGAAGTTCCACCACAGGGTGTTAGCGCTGCTGCTGGGCAACGGTATGAAGCTGGGATCCTTGGAGTAGATGAGCCGCTGCACGTCCCGGACCGCCTGGACCAGCTGCTGGGCGCTCTGGGTGATCTGCTTCACCCGACGCACAGCGGCATCGATCTCCGGGTCGCGGAAGATGTTCCAGGACACGCCATCCCCGGCGGGGCCCCATGACGTGTGCCAGTCCAGGGGCACCTCTGCCGTCTCGTACACCTGGTTCAGGCTGAGGCTGGAGTCGTAGTCCCGGCGGCGGTAGCGGTCCAGCCAGGTGCCGAAGTCCAAAGGCTCCTGCTCCACCTCGATGCCGCCCGAGCGCAGGTTCTCGATGAGGATGGGCACATACTGGCTCACATCGCCCCCGCCCGAGGCGCCGGTGTTGGCGGGATACATCATCTTTATGCGCAACCCCTGCGGGTAACCGGCCGAGGCCAGGAGCTGACGGGCCTCCTGGGGGTTGTATACCAGGTAGCGGCTCTTCAGCTCCTCCTCCGGCAATGCGAAGTCGCCCAGCGCCCAGTGGACTATGCCGTTGACCTTGGCGTCGCCCAGGTGCACCACGTTGATGAACTGCTCGTGGTTGATGGAGCGAGCCACCGCCCGCCGCACCCGCGGGTCGTTGAAGGGGGCTCGCTCGGAGTTCATGGTCACGGCCATGAAACTGAAGATGGGCTCCTTCACCAGGTAGTAGTTGTTGGAGTCCATGAGCTGCTGCGCCTCGCGGAAGTTCGCCGCCGTGTAGTAGTGCACCTGCCTCGTCTGGAAGGCGGCCAGCCTGGCTGCCCGGTCGGGGATGATGCGCACGTCGATGCCGTCCACATAGGGCAGCGGCTGCCCGTCCTGCCCCTTGCGGTAGTAGTTGGGATTCCGCTCCAGGGAAAGGACTTGTCCTTCGACGAACCTCCCGAAGGAGAAGGGGCCACCGCCGACCCCCGACGTCCGCAGCCGGTCAGGATTCGTCAGCAGCTCCCTGGGGGCGATGGTGGACACGTGCAGGCCGACATTGTAGATGGTCCACGCATACGGCTCGTTGGTCTTCAGCACGTAGGTGCGGGCGTCCTGGGCAGCGTGGGAGGCCAGGAACTGCTTGGAGAAGCGCGAGGCCAGCGCCCGCGGCTCGTTCTTGATGCGCTCCCAGTTGGCATAGGCGTCCTGCGCGTCTATCTCTCGCTCCGGCACCCCCAAGTTGTTGGGCGCCACCCGGATGCCGGGACGGATGCGGAAAATGTAGGTCACGGCATCGGGCTGCTCCAGCGTCTCCGCCAGGTCGTAGTAGAAGAAGTCGGGCTTCTGCTGCGACTGGCTGACCAGCGTGTTGTAGACGCGGGGGAAGTAGGCGGTGGATGCCGCCACCGACACGTGGGGGTCCAGCTGGTCAAAGTTGACGGTGCTCCAGCCCTGGGAGCGGCCTCCGCGCTTGGGCGGCCCCTCCTCGGCCTGGGGGGCAGGCGTGGCCTGGGGCGCCTCCTCCCGACAGGCGACGGCGCCTGCCAGCGCCGCTCCCCCTGCCCCCAGGACGGCGGCCCGCAGAAAGGCCCGCCGCCCCAGACGCCTACGCCAGAAGCGCTGCCAGTATTCGCTGGCCATGGCCCAACCCCCCTAGCGCTCATTTAGTTTTTCGTGCCAGCATCCTAGCCCCGCACCAACGACTTGTCAATAGGTTTCGCCCAACTTTCTTCACCTCCCCCGATGGCTGCCGTGCCTGACCGAGGAGCGACTGGGCTGTCGTCCTTCGCCCTGAACGAATACGGAAACGGGCCCGACGACCCTTTACGCAAAGACGGTGCCCGTATAAAATCAGGCGTTGGTGCCTCTAGTAAGGGAGGTCGGCCATTTACGCCATCATCCGCACCGGCGGGAAGCAGTATCGGGTGGAGCCCCAGCAGGTCATCGACGTGGAGCTGATACCTGCCGAGGTGGGCTCCACCGTGGAGATCACCGACGTCCTCCTGGTGGCCAACGACTCTGGCGTCAGGGTAGGGACGCCGGTGGTGGAAGGGGCACGTGTCATCGCCCAGGTGGTGGAGCAGGGACGGGCCGACAAGGTGGTGGTGTTCAAATACAAGGCCAAGACCCGCTACCGCCGCAAGCGGGGCCACCGTCAGCCTTACACTCGCCTGGCCATCCAGCAGATCCTGGTGGGCGAGCAGGCACCGGCCCAGCAAGAAGAGAAGCGGCCGCGACGCAGTCGACGTCGCGCAGCACCGGCCGAGGAGGCCGAGGGCGAGGCGGACAGGGAAGGCTAGCCTGTTACAATAGACAGCGGTGGTGATGCGCCATGGCCCACAAGAAGAGTTCCGGCTCGGCCAAGAATGGACGCGACAGCAATGCCAAGCGCCTGGGCGTCAAGCGCTTCGACGGCCAGCTGGTCTGGCCTGGCTGCATCATTGTCCGCCAGAGGGGCACCAAGGTATATCCCGGCAAAAACGTCGGTCTCGGACGCGACTACACCATATACTCCCTCATAGAAGGTCGCGTGAAGTTCGAGCCTTATGACAAGTACGGGCGCAAAAAGGTCAGTGTCTACCCCCTGGAGGAGGTAGGCACCCCGTCATGAAGGCCGGCATCCACCCCGAATACGTCGAGGCCACCGTCGTCTGCGCCTGCGGCAACACGTGGAAGACCCGTTCCACCAAGCCGCTGCTGCGAGTGGAGGTCTGCTCCCGGTGCCACCCCTTTTTCACCGGTGAGCAGCGCATCGTGGACACGGCGGGACGGGTGGAACGCTTCCGCCGCCGCTACGGCCTGACGGACGAGGGCGAAAAGAAGAACCCCTAGTCTCCCTGCCCCTATCCGATCCTCTGGAAGAAGCAGGACCGTTCGCCGGTGTGGCATGCCGGCCCGGCAGGGTCCACCTTCAGCAACAGCACGTCCTGGTCGCAGTCCGTCCAAACCTCCAGGACCCGCAGCACGTTGCCGGAGGTGGCGCCCTTGTGCCATAGCTCTTGGCGGCTGCGGCTCCAGAACCAGGCCTCGCCGCTCTCCAGGGTGCGGCGCAGGGCTTCGGCGTTCATCCAGGCCACCATCAGCACCTCGCCACTGGTGGCGTCCTGCGCGATGGCGGGGATCAGGCCACGGTCGTCGAACTTAAGCTCCTGTATCTCGCTCATAGCCTGACAGGGACCCCTTTCCCCGCCAGGTACTCCTTCACCTGGCGGATGCTGTAGTGCCCGTAGTGGAAGATGGAGGCAGCCAGGACGGCGTCGGCCTTCCCTTCTGCGATGGCCCGGTACATGTGCTCGGGGCTGCCGGCCCCGCCCGAGGCGATGACGGGCACCCGCACCGCCTCCGAGATGGCGCGGGTGAGGCCGATATCGTACCCCTCCTGAGTGCCATCGGCGTCCATGCCCGTCACCAGCAGCTCGCCCGCCCCCAGCTCCACGGCCCGCACCGCCCACTCCACGGCGTCCAGGCCCGTGGGCTGGCCGCCCTCGCGGCCGCCGTAGATGTAGACCTCCCAGCGGTCCGGCGCCACCCGCTTGGCATCTATGGCCACGACGATGCACTGGGAGCCGAAACGGTGGGCGCCCTCGGCGATGAGCTGCGGGTTGCGGACGGCGGCAGTGTTGATGGCCACCTTGTCGGCCCCCGACTCCAACATCAGCCGCATGTCCTCCACAGTGCGGATGCCTCCACCCACCGTAAAGGGGATGAACACCTGGTCGGCGATACGCTGCACCATCTCTACCGCCGTGCGGCGGTTGTCGGGAGAGGCGCGAATGTCCAGGAACACCAGCTCGTCGGCGCCCTCGGCGTCGTAGAGGCGGGCCAGCTCCACCGGGTCGCCGGCATCCCGCAGGTCCAGGAAGCGGACCCCCTTCACCACCCGGCCGTCGGCCACATCGAAGCAGGGAATTATGCGCTTGGCGAGCATCCTAGAAGGTCACATCGCCCCGCAGCATCTGTCGGGCGATGGTGCGGCGCTGGATCTCCGAGGTGCCGTCGGGGATGCGCAGGGTGCGGGCGATGCGCCAGCCCTCGTTCAGGGGCAGGTCGTCCGTCAGGCCCACCCCGCCGTGCACCTGGATGGCGGCATCGAACACCCGCTGGCACGCCTCCACCGAGTGGGCCTTGACGATGGAGATCTCCTTCACGGGCAGCCGTCCCTTGCCCTGCATGGCCGCCTCCACCAGAGCAGCCGTCTGCAGGGTGGCATACTTGGCCGTGAAGATATCGATGGCCATGTCGGCCAGCATGAACTGGATGGCCTGGTGCTCAGCGATGGGCACGCCGAAGGTCTTGCGCTCCTGGGCATAGGCCAGCGAGCGGTCGAGGGCGTACTGAGAGAGGCCCACGCAGGAGGCGGCAATGGCCAGCCTCCCCTCGGATATGCCCAGCATGGCTATCTGGAAGCCCTGACCAACCTGCCCCATCACGTGATCGCCGGGGACCCGCACGTTGTCCAGACTGAGGATGCCGCAGTCACTCCCCATGTGGCCCATGATGCGGATGGCGGCGTCCTTGCTGAAGCCGGGCCAGGAGCAGTCCACGAAGAAGGCAGTGATGCCCCCCTGGTGCTTGGCCGCCGCCTCTTCGTCGGTGACGGCGAAGACGACGGCGTAGTCGGCGTAGGGGCCGTTGGTGATCCACTGCTTGGTGCCGGTGATGACCCAGTCGTCGCCGTCGCGGCGGGCACGCGTCCTGATGGACCACACGTCGGAGCCTGCGTCGGGCTCGCTCAGGGCGAAACAGATGGTCTTCTCACCCTTGAGGAGACGGGGCAGATACTCCTCTCGCACCACGTCCGGGGCGAAGGTGAACATGTGAGAGGGGCCATCCACGAAGCTGGCCACCGGCGGCTGAGTTAGGCAGCCCTTGCCCCAGCCGGCGTAGAGCCGGCCCGGCCCCAGGCGGCGGTAGTAGCCCTCCTGGACCAGCACCATGGCCCGCGGCGGCACCCCCTCTCCGCCGACGGCCTGGGGGGCGAACATGGCGTAGAACCCTGCCTCGGCCGAGCGCATGCGCACCTGGCGTCGGGCCTCCTGCGCCCGCTCCACCAAGAAACCGCGCTCGTCGAACAGTTTGCGCTCGTCGGAGAGAATATCCCGGTCCCGCTCCTCCAGGGGAACCACCACCTGGTCCACGAACTCCAGCAGCCCCTGGGTGATGCCCTTCACCAGGTCACGGATATCCTCGGGCACGGACACGTCCTGGGTCATGGCAGCTCCTTCCTGCCCACCTGCCGTCGATTCCCTACAGGGCCAGTATACCTTAGCGGGAGCAAAGCGTCAGGGCAGCCACATCACCCGAGATAGCAGCGGGGGCTAAACGGCCAGTGAAGGACGGTGATGGCAACGCTGGAGCGGGATCTGGCCGGTGGAGCGGGCGACGGGACTCGAACCCGCGGCCCTCTGCTTGGGAAGCAGATGCTCTGCCAACTGAGCTACGCCCGCTCCCTTGAACGGCGGGAACCATCCCCGCCGTCCCCAATTCTAGGCAGCGTCCTCTTCGCCTGTCAACGCGGTCAGCCGACGGCGCGGAGCGGCCCACACCATCGCCGCTGCTAAGGCCAGTAGCCCGCTGCCCAGGGCGCTCAGGGCCAGATAGTTGCGCACCGGCACCGTCATGGCATCGACGCCGACCTGGAGAAGCTGGTACACGAAGGGGTCGGCATCCCCCTGCGCGGCCCGCAGGAAGAACCGCACCCCCAGGGCTGCCGCCAGGGAGGGCAAGCTGGCCACCAGCAGTATGCCGCCCAGGAGGGCCAGTCTGCCCCACAGGGCCGATGCCGTGGCGAGGGGCAGCAGAAGCATCAGCGCCGCCAAGATGCCCAGCGCGATGGCCACTACCAGCAACTGGCGGTTGGTGTCGCCCGTCATCAGGCCGAGGCCCCTCTCCAGCGCCCAGGGCATGGACGTGCTCTCCAGTCGCCGTCGGGCCTCGGGATCCGAAAGCAGGGCCGAGGTGCCCTGGCGGTAGAGCACGCGTGCCCCCTCCGTCACCAGCCGCTGACGCAGGGCCTGCCCCTCTAGAGACATGGCCTCCTCGCGTCCCACCGTGACCGGTAAGGGAAAATCGGGCACCAGTACGGTGGCGCCCTGTTCCTGTTGCGCCCGCTCTCGCAACGCTTCCTGGAGGACAGGAACGGCGGCGTCGATGTCGGTGAGGGCGGCCAGGGAGCGCTCCAGCAGCCGACGCGCCGTCCCTTCCTGGGTGAGCTGGTACCCATTGAGGGCCAGGGTGAAGGCCAGGAAAACGGCAGTCCCGCAGGCCACCAGCAACGCCAGGAGCAGGCCACGCAGGCCGCCGCCCAGGGGAGCTTTCATGCCAGGTCGACGACGACGGTGCCGGCTACCAGGTCTGGCAGCCCCCGTCGCTGTTCATCCATCAGGGCGGGAACGAAGCCCAGGAACAGGAACAGGGCCGACAGAGCGAACACCACGAAGCGCACCAGCGCCCGACCCAGCCCGACGTTGCCCCCATCGGCACGGACCACCTTCACCCGCACCGCCATCTGGCCCAGCGTCTGGCCCCGCCAGGCCCACAGCGCCACATAGTACAGGGGGGCGAAGGCCAGCCAGCCCAGCACCATGTAGGTAGCCGTCCAGACCGCCGCATCCGAGTCACGGGCGCCCGTATCGGTGCGGAGGAAGAGCTGCAGCAAGGCCAGAGCGGTGAAGAGCATCAGGAAAGAGAAGAGAACTATAGCGTCCAGCACGAAGGCCACAACCCGCACGCCCAGCCCGGCCGGCCTCAGGACAGGGGTCGGGGCCAGGTCCGCATCCTGGGAAGGAGGGCGGCCGCTAGCGCTGCGAGAAGGCATCCGTATGGCGAATTATAGCATGGCTATGCTTAACGAAGGATGAAACGTTACAGGCCCAGGAAAGCCCCCAGGAGGTGCCAAAGCACGGAAGGGCGACGCAGGGCCACCGTCGCCAGCGGCCAAACGGAGGGGGCGGCCAGGGCCAGCCTCAACAGCGTCCGCGAAGGATAGTCGATGTCGGCATGGCGCACCGCGAGTCCTCGCAGTCGCGGGTGGGAGAGGGCCTTGGCCAGGGTGGCCAGCTCCCCCTTCTCCAGCGAGAGGCCCGCCTGACGTAGGCGGCGGCTACGGGCCAGCTCCCGGCCCAGGAGGCGCTGCCAGGCCCGTTGGTAGGGGGCCAGGGCCCGGGCCGAGGTGTCATCGCTGGCCAGGGCAGAAGCGGCTGCCTCGGCGCACAGATGGGCGGCCACCAGGCCGGTGTAGATGCCTCCGCCAGAGAAGGGCTTCACCTGGCCGGCAGCATCGCCCACCAGCAGGACGCCATCGCCGTAGGTCACGGGGGCGGGGGCGAGAGGTATGCTGCCACCGTAGAAGCGCAGCTCCCGCACCTGCCCCAGCAGGCCCCGGAAGGACTCCCGCAAGAGTCGATAGCAACGCAGAGGGCCTCCAGCCCCGTTCCAGCAGCCGATGCCCAGCCGGGCCAGGCCATCGCCCAGCGGGATGGCCCAGCCGAACCAGCCCGGAGCCAGGTCCGGCCCCACGAATACGTGCACGTAGTCGTCTCGGGGCAGGCGCACTTCGGCCTCGACTCCCAGGGCCAGCACTCGCTCGGGGGGGTGCGGGAGCCCCAAGCTGCGAGCGACTCGCGAGTGGGAGCCATCGGCGCCCACCACCAGACGGGCAGCCAGGGTGGTCTCGTGGCCGTTGCGCTGCAATCGCAGCAGCATCCCCTGCGGCGTGCTCTCGATGCCGACGCAGCGTGCCTGGACAGGCTCGGCCCCGTCGCGGTAGGCCTGCTCGGCCAGGGCCTGGTCCCACCGCACGCGGTCGATGGCCACTGCCCGCACCGGCACCCCGCCCAGCTCCACAGAGCCATCGCCGTGGACATGGACGTATGCGCCCCGCAGGCGGTTGCAGATCAGGGAATCGTCGCCGGTCTGGCCCAGGTCCCAGGTGCGGGGGCTGATGAGGCCGGAGCAGTGGGACGGGATGCCCACCTGGCGGTGTTCCTCGATGAGGGCCACCCGCAGGCCACGGCGGGCCAGCTCGCGAGCGGTGCGAGAGCCGGCAGGCCCCGCACCCACCACCGCCACGTCGTAAAGAGGTCGGGAGGCAGCCACGAGGCCATTATAGGGCGGCCCGCCCCTACGGGCAGGAGACAGTAGGGCCACTAGCGCCAGTTCCAGCCCACTCGCGGGCCAGTCGGCCGTCAGAGGGGGAGTCGCCCACGGTCCGCCCTCGGCTCCCAGACCGTCTTCTCAGCGGACAGGAAAATGGAAGAGATACGTGCGCACCTGGTTGGGCCGCATCTCCACCTGCACCCAGCCCTCCTCGGTAGGAAGGGGGGCGATGGGCGACTCGTTGAGGTCCACCTCCTCCACCTTTCCAGTGCCAGCGAAGAGGCGCAGGCGACCCGAGATGGGACGACAGGCAGCGTTGTAGACCCGGACCACGACTCCGCCGCCGTCCTCGGCCAGCTTGACCGTAGAGACCACCAGCTGGCTCGGTTCCACCTCCACTAAGGCAGTATGGACCGCCAGCAGGCCATTGCCCTGGCGGGGACAGACAGCACGCATGGGACGGGCGAAGCGGTGAGCGTGGACCATCGCTTCCTCCCACGCCCCTGCGTAGGGGATGATGGAGTAATGGAAGGTCCAGCGCCCCGACATCTGGGCAGCGGGGGTAGGCAGGGGCGGGCCCGCCGGCCCGCGACGCCACGGCGACAGGTCCGGCCTCGATAGCCAACCGACACACCGCAGCAGCGTCAGGGCCAGGGTAACGCTGCCGTCGCCCTCCCGCAGGGCCTCATATTCGGGCAGGCCACGGTTGGCCACCATCAGCCCGGCCCCGTCTTCCTCCACGGCACAGAACGACTTCTGGGGCTGGGTGCCCACCGGCACCTCGCAGTCTGTCGGCAGGTGAGGGGGCAGGTCGATGCTGCGGCGCACGGCCCCCAGGTGCTGCTCGGCCCAGACATGCTCGGCACGCAGGCCGCTGGGGAAATGGACGCGCAGACGGTGGTCGCGGGCGCGATTTTCCACTTCCGTCTCGATGTCGATACGGGGCACCCCGGCATAGAGGTAAACGCGGGTGCGGATCGGGCACTCCACCGTCTCGCGGGAGCGCCCCTGGCCCTCTCCGTCCAGGGAGGCGGGGATGGCATAGACCATCCGCACCTCCATGGTCCAGCGAGCCGGCCCTCGCTCCAGCACCGTGACGCGAGCACGGGAGGAGGGCCTGTCCACCAGCCGGTCGACCCTGGGAGGCGCATAGTTGTATTCGTCGCCGGCATCGCCTCCATCCACGAAGCGGTTCAGGCCCCGATAGGTGCGACGGGTCCGCTTGTCCAGCACCGTCAGCGCACCGCTACCCCTGTCCGCCTCTACCCGGAAGAACTCGTTCTCGATGACGGTGGCGTCACGTGGCAACGTCGGCGTCCAGGGGCTGCCGCCCAGCACGCGGAAGGCCCTGAGGCCGTACCCGGGGACATCGGGGGCCACGAAGCCCACCAGCGCCCTGCCTCGTTCCCTCTCCAGTGCGAGGACCTGCACAGGGACGCGCTCACCCCGGGGTCCTTCCAGCGCCTCCGGCGGCTGGCCCCCCGTCAGGGGCAGCCATAGGGCGCAGAAGTCGTCACGGGGCCCGCTTTCCGAATTGAACACCACGACATAGGCATCGCTTCGGGGAGGGGCAGCGCAGCCGGCCAGCACTCCCAGCGCCTCTTTCAGCACCCCTTCGCCCAGTTGCTGGGCTCGGTCGAAGCGAGGACGCATCTCCTCGTGCACTTGGTCTACAGAGCACCCGCAAATGGAGTCGTGCGGGGCGTTCTGCAACAGGAGCCGCCAGGCGTAGTCCAGGAGGGCATGGTCAGCTGGCCGGCGGAGCAGCCCGCCATTGAAGGACTCCAGCACGTGGGCCCAGGCCGAGAAGGGAGCGGCCCAGCGGGCGAGCAGGTCCTCGCACTCCTGATAGCGCTGCTTGATCCACATACGGGCCGAAAGGACACCTGCCAGCACGTTGGAGCGCCGGCCGGAACGGAACTCTCCTTCCAGCCGCGGCAACGACTGCAGGTCTTCGCCCAGGGACTCCCTCACCCAACGGGCATAAGTGGCATAGTCCGCCTGGACGACCCTCACGTCGGGCAGTAGCTCGTTGGCCAGCTCCACGATACGGGGCAGGTCCTCCTGGGGGGGACGGTGGTCGTCGCCGCAGGGAAGCAGCATATAGGGAGTAGGGGCATGGGGTGCCAGCTGGTCGAGAGCGGCCCGGAGCCGCGTCTCCAGGGCATGGGGCTCGGACGGGAGGTCACGCCCGAAGGAGTAGCTCTGCCGCAGGTAGATGGCCAGCACCTCCGACCCGTCGGGCGCCGCCCAGCGGAACTCGTTGGTATCGGCCTCCTCCCCGACCCCGCGCCAGATGACGACCGAGTCCAGCCCGAAGCCGCGCAGGATGGCCGGCAGGTGGGCGATGTGGCCGAACGCATCGGGCGAGTAACCCACCAGCATGGGCGGCCCGAAGGCTCGAGCGGCGCGCAGCCCCAGCATCAGGTTGCGCACCCACGACTCGGTGCCGATGAGGAACTCGTCGGGGAGCACGTAGTTGGGGCCGATGACTAGCCGCCCCGACTGCACCAGGCGGACGATGTCCTCCCTGCGCTCGGGGCGCACCTCCAGGTAGTCCTCGAGACAGAGAGTATGGCCGTCCAGCACGAAGCAGGGAAAGGAGGGGGTCTCGTCCAGGAACTGGATGAGGCGGTCTATCATCTTCACCAGCCGGGCACGCATCACCTCGAAGGGGTCGTACCACTCCCGGTCCCAGTGGGTATGGGACACGACCACCAGGGTGCGCTCCCGGGACTGACCTTGCGGGGGCATCTATGACCTCCTATTCGATGGGCCGGCACCAGATGGGGTTGGAGAGGGCCCACACCACCTCGCCCCGCTCCGGCCTCCCCCTTAGACCCCGCAGCTCTGCCCTCACATACCTGTGACCGTCCATGGACAGCTCCATCTCGAAAACATGGCTATCCCGCTCGATGGGCACGATGGCCACGGGCACGCCGTCCCGCAGCAGCCACAGCCGGCGTCCGGCCCCACCCTCGACTGAGACCCTCACTGACAGCGACCTGCCATCGGCAACGGGAACGACGTCGCCCATGAGCGACTCGTAGCGGCCATCGCCATCGGCATCGGCCTGCAGGACCAGGCGAGGCCCTTCGGGATCGGCCGAGACGAAAACGTGGCCGCGGCGAATGGCGGCCAGCACTTCCTCCTCTCCCGCCTCTGCCTCCGGCACGTACACCCAGGTCGTGGGGTTCCCGATGCCATGAGGGTGGAGAGGCCTCGCCGGAGGGATGGAGTGGGTGTCGCTGCCCCCCACCGCGACCACCCTCTGGCCACGCTGCAACAGTGCCTCCCACCGCTCCAGCGAGTCCCAGTTATGGAAGCGCCACGGCGCCTGCCACACCTCCATGCAGGGAAAGCCGTCCCACACGTCGAACAGCCATGGCGGCCCGATGGCCTTGGGGTGGTTGATGGAGAAGAGGCCTCCCTGCTCCCGGACGAAGCGCTGCAGGGTGCGCAGGGACTCCTCGTCGGTGCAGCGGAAGTCGATGAAGCGGCGCAGGCCCCAGGCGTTGGCGTGGCCCCAGTAGGTGGTGACCTCTTCGCCAGGAATCAGCACGATGGGGAGGTGGGCCAATCGCTCCAGGTCCCGGTGGTGAGTGCAGGTGTTGTGATCGGTCACCGCCAGGAAGTCCAGCCCCTTGGCAATGGCGTCGCGCGCCAGTTCCTCCACGGTGTTGAGGCCGTCCGAGTGGACGCTGTGGGTATGCAGGTCGCCCCGCAGGAAGCGCCCGCCCCGCACCCTGGGGCGAGGCGAATGACCAGGGTTCTCCCCATCATGGACGGGGGTGCCGCCCTGGCCCTGCTCCAGGGAGACCATCACCCGGTAGGACACGCCCGACTCCAGCAGTCGCTCGAACCCCAGGATGATATGCCAGCGCCCGGGCAGCAGTGGCCCGGCTATGTAGCCAGGCGTAGCTTCCTGGGGAGTGATGAAGAACTGGCGACGGGCGGAGCCGCTCCAGCCGCGAAAGCCGGGTGCCTCGGGAAAATCGAGGCCGCGAGGGTCGAAGATGCCTATGTCTACCGTGTTACCCGGCCCCAGGCCCAGGGGAGCCGTCACCGGCTCGCTGAACTCGTAGGAAACGCTGATGCGCGCCGTCCCCGGCGGCACCTCGAACGGGAGATAGAGGTAGCGCTGGCGGCGCACGTCTTGGGGAGTGACGAAGCCCTCGAAGGCGAACTCGGCCTGCAAACTCCTCCCCCGTCTGCAGACATGATAAGGCGAGGAATCCCCAGGCGATAGTCCGTCCCTATATCACAGGGCGAACAGAGGACCGCCCGGCATCCGCCGCCCGCCTGCGTCCATCATCTCCGTCGCGAGGGCACCTCGGCGGCCCCGGCCTCTACGCCCTTTAGGCCCGCTCGGGCGGGATCACCAGCACGGGAAGACGGGAGCGACGGACGACGCCCTCGGTGATGGTCCCCAGCAAACGGGCCAGCCCGGAGCGGCCGCGGGTGGCCATGACGATGAGGGACGGCCCGTCGCGTCGGGCCCAGTCAATGATGGCGTCCACCACCGGCCCTCCCAGGACATCCCATTCTACCTGCAGCCCCCTCTCCATGAGCCTGCTGCCGATTCCGGCCAAGTAGCCCGTCACCAGCACATCCAGCTGCCGCTGATAGGGACTGCCAGAGTCCCAGAGCACGGCTGTGCCCGTGCCCAGCGGAACCGTCACCGAAACGGGGAGCACCTGTACGAGGCTCAAGGGCACCCGGAGCCGCGAGGCCAGCTCCTGGGCAGGCCCCAGGGCAGTCTCGGCCAGAGCCGACCCATCCAGGGGCACCACCACCTTGGCGATGCGAGATGGTGCGCTCCAGAGCCGCTGCCTGCGCACCGGGCGCACCGTCAGCACCGGCACCGGGCTCTCGGGGAGGACTCGGGCCACCGTGCTCCCCAGCACGGGGCCGGCGACCATGCCCCGGCCGCGGGTGGCCATGGCCAGGAGGGAGTAGCCGCCTTCCCTGGCCCGGGACACGATGGTGTGGTGGGGGCGGCCGAAGTCCACCTCGGTGGAGACGGCGAGGCCTTGGCTCCTGAGGCCGGCTGCGACCTCCTCCAGGTAGGCGCGGGCCAGGCCGGCCACATCCTCCATGTGGCGGCGGGCGGCGGCCTTGATGTCGCTATCCTCGGTGTGGACTACCTCCTCTACCACGTGTAGCAGCACGAGGGAGCTACCGAAGGCCTTGGCTATGGGCAGGAGGGGCCTGAGGATGGCCTCAGATCGGTGGGAGCCGTCCAGGGCCACCAGCACCTTCTCGAACATGACGCACCTCCCGAAGAGCTTGTCTCCATATTAGCGCCGTTGGCGGTGCCCTTCACTATCACGATGTCAAGTAGTGACCTGCTCCATCAGGGCCGAAAGTCAGCACAGGGCCGGGACTTTCGTCCCGCAGTCCCTGCCGATAGGCTCGTGCTATCATGGCGGCAGGGACGGCGCTAGTGAGGGCCGTGTGAGGGTGCTGGACAGGGACGTTCTCAAGACCCTGCGCTGGGTGGCGGTGGTAGCGCCCCTGGCCTTCCTGGTGGGGCTGGCGCTCTTGCTGGAGCTGGCCCTGCGGCCGCGCCTGCCCGACGGGGTAGCCTTCGGCCTGGCCGGTGCCGTCGCCGCCCTCGGCGTGGCCGCCTTCTCCTGGGGCATCTTCGCCCTGCTGGAGCGGTTCCAGGCCAGGCTGGAGCGGAGCGCCCGCGAGTGGCGGGCCCTGTTCGAGCTGGGGCAGGAGGTAACGGCCGCCCCTGACGTCGGCTCGCTGCTGGAGTCGGTTACCGAGCGCGCCCAGCGCCTGACCGGCGCCGATGTAGCTGTGCTGTTTCTGTTAGAGCCCGATGGCGATACGCTGCAGCCGACGGCCCACCGTGGCTGCCCGGCCGGCGTCCTGGCCCCCGTCTCCCTGCGGGGCGACGGCCTGCAGGCGCTCGTCCTGGAAGGAAGTGGGCCGGCCTTGGTGGCCGACGTGCGCTCCGATGACCGCACGGCAGGACGTCCTCTGGCGGTCATAGAGAGCTTGGGCCTGACCTCGGCCCTGGCGGTGCCTTTCTCGGCCAAAGGGAAGCTTCTGGGCACCCTCATGGTGGGCCATCGGCAGCCCGGACGCTTCGGCCCGCAGGAGGCGGAGCTGCTCCAGGCACTGGCCGACTGGGCGGCGGTGGCTGTGGAGACCCACCGCCTCTACGAGGCCACCAAGAGCCTGGCCTTACTGGAGGAGCGGGAGCGCATCGCCCGCGACCTGCACGACGGCGTTATCCAGTCCCTCTACGCCACCGGCCTGGCCCTGGAGGCCCTCAGCGAGCGACTGGAGCAGGAAGAGCCGGGCCGGGTGCGTCCTCAACTGGAGTCGGCCATAGACGCCCTGGAGCGGGTGATGCAGGACATCCGCGACTACATCTACGGCCTCCGGCCGCGGGCGCTGCGCGGCGAGGACCTGGCCGAGGGCCTGCGGGAGCTGGCCCGCGGCGCCGGCGAAGTGGCGGGGCTGCAGACTCAGGTAGAGCTCGAGGAGCCCCTGCCCCGCCTGGACGGGGAGCGGGCCCTGGCGGTCTACCACGTGGCCCAGGAGGCCGTCAGCAACGTGGTGAGGCACGCCGGGGCGACCCGCCTCCGCCTGCGCCTCGCCCGCCGCGGCCAGGCGGCGGTGCTGGAGGTGGAGGACGACGGCGTGGGGTTCGACCCCGAGGCCCATCGCGACCACGGCGGCCAGGGACTGCGCAACATGGCCGACCGCGCCCGCAGCGTCCAGGGCCAGCTGACGGTGGACAGCGCCCCCGGCCGCGGCACCCGCGTCTGTCTCGAGGTCCCCCTCGAGGAGGTGAAGCTATGAGCGAGGAGGAGCCCATCCGCGTCCTGCTGGTGGACGACCACGAGGTGGTGCGCATGGGGCTGCGGGCCCTCCTGGAGCGCCGTCCCCATCTGCAGGTAGTGGGCGAGGCGGGGAGCGTGGCCGAGGCGGTGGAGCAGGCGGCCCGCACACGTCCCCACGTGGTCGTCATGGACGTGCGCCTGCCCGACGGCACCGGCATCGAGGCCTGCCGCGAGATCCGGCAGATGGACCCCAGCGTCAAGGTCATCATGCTCACCGCCTTCGCTGACGACGAGGCCATCGTCGGCGCCGTGATGGCCGGCGCCTCGGGCTACGTCCTGAAGCAGACCCGGAGCCAGGGCCTCATAGAGGCCATCGAGCGGGCGGCCAGGGGCGAGTCGCTGCTGGACCCGGCCGTGGCGGGCAAGGTTCTGGAGCAACTGCGGAGGCTGGCCCGGGGCGAGCAGGACGAGCTGGCCTCCCTCTCGGCTCAGGAGCGGCGCATCCTGGAGCTTGTGGCCGAGGGGAAGACGAACCGCGAGATCGCCCAGGAGCTGTTTCTGTCCGAGAAGACGGTCAAGAACTACGTGTCCAACATCCTGGCCAAGCTGAACCTGCACCGTCGCTCCCAGGCCGCCGCCTTCCTGGCCCGCCGCCGCCCCTTCGACCTCGGCCGCGAGTGAGGCCAGAGCCTGCCCGGTAATAAAAAGGGGGCCCGCCGACTGGCGGGCCCCCAGCGCATGGCCGGGGCCTCAGGCGAGCCCAGCCCCCTCCTCCCGCCCGGCCAGAAGGTGTCCGGCCACGAACAGGGCGGTGACTATGGCCGCCCCCAGGATGGCCGGGGCCAGCTGCAGGCCGCCCACCTCGCCACCCCAGCGGCTGAAGTCGCCGAACCACTCGCTCCAGGCGAAGGACCCCAGCAGGGCCGCCGCCACGGCCAGCGGCAACTCCCTCGCAACCTCTCTGCGCAGGGCGACGAGTGCTGCCCAGCCCGCCAGGCCCACGCCGAACCCGACCACCAGCCAGATAGCGATGCCGATGCCCTCCATCTCGACTCACCTCCTCAGGCTGCCCTCGGGCCCAGCCTCGGCCAGCGCCCGATGC